>NZ_JANOJV010000185.1:0-2223 GCF_031418915.1 Chamaesiphon sp. VAR_48_metabat_135_sub
TTCCCCACAGAATTGAAGAAACTCGAAAATCTGGGATTCTTCAACTATCGCCCCAGTGGTGAGTACCACATGAATAGCCCCCAACTGGCGAAAGCTCTGCACAAAGCGGTAGACGCATACCCAAATCAAGCGGGTTATGACCACTATGAAACCTATAAAAAATATCTTCAGGAACGCCCCGTTACGGCTCTGCGCGACCTACTCGACTTCAAATCCGATCGAAACTCCATTTCCCTCGATGAAGTGGAGTCTGTGACCGATATCGTCAAACGCTTCTGCACGGGTGGAATGTCCCTCGGCGCACTCTCCCGCGAAGCCCATGAAGTCCTCGCCATCGCCATGAACCGCATCGGCGCGAAATCCAACAGCGGCGAAGGCGGCGAAGATCCTGTCCGCTACAAAACGATCGACGATGCCGTCGATGGTAAATCCGCCATCCTCCCCCACCTCAAAGGCTTACGCAATGGCGACACAGCTAAAAGCTCGATCGTCCAAATCGCATCGGGACGCTTTGGAGTCACCCCGCAATTCTTGATGAATGGCAAACAAATTGAGATCAAACTCGCTCAGGGAGCCAAACCAGGTGAAGGTGGACAATTGCCAGGGCCAAAAGTCAGCCAATACATCGCCATGCTCCGCCGCTCCAAACCAGGCGTGATGCTGATTTCACCACCACCCCATCACGATATTTACTCGATCGAAGATCTGGAGCAACTAATCCACGATCTCCACCAAATCAACCCCAAAGCCGCCGTCTCCGTCAAACTAGTCGCCGAAATCGGCATCGGCACGATCGCCGCCGGAGTCGCCAAAGCCAACGCCGACATCATCCAAATCTCTGGACACGACGGCGGTACGGGTGCATCCCCCTTATCGAGCATCAAACACGCAGGTACCCCGTGGGAACTAGGTTTAACCGAAGTTCACCGCGTTCTGATGGACAACCAACTTCGCGATCGAGTTTTACTTCGTGTCGATGGTGGATTAAAATCAGGATGGGATATTATGATCGCCGCTTTGATGGGAGCAGAAGAATATGGCTTCGGATCGATCGCGATGATTGCCGAAGGCTGTATCATGGCACGAGTCTGTCATACCAATAAATGTCCCGTCGGCGTAGCCTCCCAACGCGAAGATCTCCGCGCCCGCTTCCCAGGTATCCCCGAACAAGTCGTCAACTTCTTCCTGTTCATCGCCGAAGAAGTCCGCAGCATCTTGGCGCGGCTGGGCTACAAATCGCTCAACGACTTAATCGGACGTGCGGATTTATTCACCCTCCGCCCCGAAGCCAAATTAACCAAAGTCGCTGCAATTAACCTCGATTGTCTGACTCAATTACCAGATACTAAACTCGATCGATCCTTCCTGATCCACGGTGATATCCATACCAATGGAGCCGTATTAGATGACGAGATTTTAGCAGATGTAGATGTGCGGCACGCGATCGACAACCAATGCATCGCCACTAAATCATATAACGTCGTGAATACCGACAGATCGATCGGTGCCCGCATCTCCGGTGCCATCGCCCTCAAATACGGCGACAGTGCATTTGAAGGACAACTCACCCTCAACTTCCAGGGAGCCGCCGGACAAAGCTTCGGTGCATTCAACCACGAAGGAGTCAGCCTCAACCTCACAGGCGAAAGCAACGACTACGTAGGCAAAGGCATCAACGGCGGCGAAATCGTGATCAAACCTTACACAGGCACGATCTTCGACACCAGCCGCAACGTAATTATCGGCAACACCTGCCTCTACGGAGCCACAGGCGGCTACCTCTACGCCAACGGACGCGCAGGCGAACGCTTCGCCGTCCGCAACTCCCGCGCCACAGCCGTAGTCGAAGGTACAGGCGACCACTGTTGCGAATACATGACAGGCGGCGTAGTAGTCGTCCTCGGACAAGTCGGGCGCAACGTCGGCGCAGGGATGACAGGCGGTTTGGGTTATTTCTTGGATGAAGACGACACCTTTATCGCCAAAATCAACCCCGAAATTGTCAAATGGCAACGGGTACAAACAGCAGCGGGTGAGCAGCAATTGAAGGATCTAATTGCAGCGCATAGTGCGAAAACCGGAAGTCAGAAGGCGCAGGAAATCTTGAGTCGGTGGGCGGAGTATCTGCCTAAGTTCTGGCAGTTGGTACCACCTTCGGAGGCGGAAACACCAGAGGCTAGTGCGAAGCAGGCTGTGAGTGCGTAGTTTGACCTACTTATTTTC
>NZ_JANOJV010000186.1:0-52453 GCF_031418915.1 Chamaesiphon sp. VAR_48_metabat_135_sub
GTAAATCTTCTGGTGAAACTTGGCTTTCCTGTGCTAATTGCTGCAATTTCTGAAGTTGCTCATCTGGAATAGTGACTGTGATAGAAGCCATCGATAATTCCTCAATATTCTAGATATTTAATATTATAACCACTGAGATCGTCTCGATCTGTTAAATTACCAGAAATGGGTATTTCTAAACAAGATATCGTCAATGGGTTCCATTCGATCTATATGCGACAGTTTACGGAATTTGCCGTTGGTTAGAATCGATCGAAAAGCTATTTGTCGATAGCAATCCTATTTGATTTGGGAGTAGGGGCAATTCATGAATTGCCCCTACTCATACCCTCGATGCAAGGTAAACTAAGAACTAGTCACTGAAGATCGATCGAGTAAGATGGGAAACACGTTTGGGCATTTATTTAGAATTACGACCTATGGCGAGTCGCATGGGGGTGGGGTAGGTGTAATTATTGATGGTTGTCCGCCGCTGGTAGAGATTAGTGAGGCGGAAATCCAAGTCGAACTCGATCGTCGTCGTCCAGGACAGAGTAAAATTACGACACCCCGCAAGGAAACTGATACTTGTGAGATTTTGTCTGGGGTGTTTGAAGGGAAGACTACGGGTACGCCGATTAGTATCCTGGTGAGAAATAAGGATGCCCGCTCTCAAGATTATAGCGAGATGGTGCAGACTTATCGTCCTTCCCATGCCGATGCGACTTATGATGCCAAGTACGGAATTCGGAATTGGCAAGGTGGCGGTAGATCCTCGGCGCGAGAAACGATTGGGAGAGTAGCGGCTGGGGCGATTGCCAAGAAGGTTTTACAGATTTTCAATCATGTCGAAGTTATCGGCTATGTCAAGCGGATTCAGGCTATCGAGGCGACTGTCGATAGTAATACGGTTACGCTGGCACAGGTAGAGAGTAACATCGTCCGGTGCCCAGATCTGACATGTGCGGATCGAATGATCGATCGCATCGAAGAGATCGGCAGACAGGGCGACTCGATCGGCGGCGTGGTAGAATGCGTGGTACGGAATGTCCCTAAAGGTTTAGGCGTTCCAGTGTTCGACAGGTTGGAAGCAGATATTGCTAAGGGTGTGATGTCGCTCCCTGCAACTAAGGGGTTTGAAATCGGTTCGGGGTTTGCAGGTACGCTGATGACGGGTAGCGAACATAATGATGAATTTTACACTGACGAACATGGTGAAATTCGGACGCGAACAAATCGCTCTGGCGGTACCCAAGGCGGAATTTCCAATGGCGAGAATATTATTATCAGGGTAGCTTTTAAACCGACAGCGACAATTCGTAAGGAACAAAATACTGTGACGCAATCGGGGGCAGAAACCACGCTAGCGGCGAAGGGTAGGCACGATCCTTGTGTGTTACCGCGTGCGGTACCGATGGTTGAAGCGATGGTGGCGTTGGTATTGTGCGATCATTTATTGCGCCATTACGGACAGTGTAAGGTGTTGTGAGAGATCGTTGGAATTGTTGCGTAGATCTACCCACCCCCCCCTTTGGGTACCCCTGTCTTGTCGTTTTTTTATTCTGGGGTTCCCCGAGAATAAAAACGCCGCTCCAAGGAGGGGATTTTCCACCCCAAGATCTAAGGGGGGTTGTGAGGTAACACCATCTCAAACGAAGTCAGGATCGAGAATGAATAGTTTAGTATCAAAAATTTTAGCTTGTGTCGGCGCGATCGCGATTTGGTGGATGGCTGCTCAGAGTGCGGTCGCTGGGGTTTTGAGCGACAGGATCGATCGATACCCCAATTGGGATACTCAAGCACAAGTCAGGCTGCACGAGGGCGAATTGACCTATCCTGAGTGGTTTCGGGGACGCTGGATTGCTACAAGTACGCTAATCGAACAAATTGCGCCATTAGCACCGGAAATAGTTACGCCTGGATTTGAAAGCAATCGCCAATATATTAATAAGCCGATCGAATTTACCGTTCAATTTGTGCCAATCGATCTGGCTAAAGTCGCCAAGTTTTCGCCGCTTAACTTACCCAGATTAAAATCTAGTTTACCAGAACCACAAATCGTGGCCGATCGCGCGTTTAACGGTTTAAATATCGCCACTGCTTATTTAGGTGCGTCCAATATCGAGTCCGTAAAAATAGATCCTCAAAACCCGACTAAACAAATTACCCAGCTCACCCAAGATCGAGAGTTAGAGGCTTTTGTAACGGGATTCGATTTAGAAAACTTGAATCCTCATCGTTTTATTTCAACCGAACTTTCTCAACAAATTTTTCGGACTAGTTCGACGATTTATCTTAATACTGTCGAAACTACGACGAGTTATCAATTCTCACCTACCCCCACACCCTCAATTACCGCAACTCAGATTTCAGCAATCTATCTCTCCCCTCAAGATCCCGACTATTTCCGCAGCATTGGTAAACTGCAAAATCATCCGGTAGCTTTATATAAATATCGATTAAATTTAGTACCAACGCCCAGAGTGTAGAATAATACCCAGGAATTTATTGATAGAAGTACAATCGTGTTTAATTTAGTTAAGTGGGGCATTCTGAGTAAAGTTTTGCCGTGGACGGGATTATTTTGTATTGTTAAATTGGGAATGCACTGGTTAGATTTTGAGCCGTGGGCATTTGACGCACTAACAGGTGCTTTATTTAGTGCGGCTACCTTTGTCATTGCCTTGATTTTAAGTGGCACACTAACAGATTATCGGGCTTGTGAGGGGATGCCTTCACAAATTGCTAATGCACTAGAAACTATTAAGGATACCAATCACACGATCGCGGCTAGATACCCAGATTATCAGCCGCAGCCATTACAACAGGCTCTTACTAGTGTGAGTAGATCGATCTTAGACTGGCTCAAAGATGGCAAGGAATTCACCGTAGTTGATGACTCGATCGATCGACTCAATCCGTTACTTGCTGAAATTTTAGTCATAGATGGCTGTGCCGGATTTGTCAACTATATTCAATCAGAACAGGCGAAGATTCGATCGATCTCTAGGCAAATGTGTGGTAATCGCGACACCGAATTTTTAGGAGCTGCTTATGTGCTGTTATGGTTATTCTTAGGTGGATCGATCGTTGCTTTATTATTAATTGATGCAGAAAGGTTTAGCGAAAATTTGACCGTCTCCACTTTTATGTTTACTTTATTTGTCTATTTATTATTCTTAATTGAAGATTTAGATAACCCGTTTCAATATGATGGTAAATCTAGTGTCGATGTTGGTTTATCTCCACTAGAGAACGTTTGCCTGAAGCTAACGATCGTGGAAACACCCAAGTTGGAATAAAGGGCTACGGATCAGGCTGTTGGCGGTAAATACTACCGTAATAGTACGCCATCTGGATCGATCGAGTGTTGGATAATTAAGTTAGTAGTTCAGTGCCGTCATTCCCCCCAAGATCGTGCCACAATCACCAGAATCCTCATCAACGACACCGCCAGCAACAGCCATATCCACCGATTTACCCGAACCCAAGTCCACAAATGTTTGGACAGATCGCTTAACAGGAGGCTGGAACGCGGTGACAGATCGAGTGATGCAAATTTTGCCTGTAGATAAAGCAACACAAACAGTCGGACAATGGTTTACCGTTGATGAGACTCAGGTAGCCGAGATATTAGCTAGCGTGCGCGCTCAATTACCGACTACTGAAGCATTATTAATTGGCAAACCCCAAGCGGGGAAAAGTTCGATCGTGCGGGGATTGACGGGGGTTTCAGCGGAAATTGTCGGACAGGGATTTCGTCCCCATACCCAATCGACGATGCGCTATGCTTATCCTTCTAAAGAACTACCACTATTAGTATTCACAGATACAGTCGGATTGGGCGATGTCGATCGAGATACTAATAGCCTAATTCAAGAGCTAGTCAACGATCTCGAAGCAGAAACCAGTCGTCCCCGCATTATCATTCTCACTGTCAAAATCAATGATTTTGCGATCGATACACTCCGCCAAATTGCCAAGGAATTACGTCAAAAGTATCCAGCAATTCCCTGTTTATTAGCCGTTACTTGTCTGCATGAAGTTTATCCCACCAGTCAAACCGATCATCCTGAAGAACCGACTAGTATAGAATCAGTAAGTCGAGCCTTCACAGCTATCCAACAGGCATTTACAGGGCTGTTCGATCGATCTGTGCTGATTGACTTCACTTTGGCAGATGACGGCTACACGCCCGAATTTTATGGCTTAGAGACGATGCGGGAAACTTTAGCCGATTTGCTTCCCGAAGCTGAAGCTAGAGCGATGTCTCAATTACTCGAAGCTGGTGCTTCACCTAGCGGTGGTGAATCGGGTGACAAGCTCGGCAATATTTATCGCGATGTCGCTCGCCGTTATATCTTACCCTTCTCGATCGCGGCTGGAACAGTTGCCGCGATTCCGTTACCTTTTGCCGATTTACCCGTACTCACCGCCATTCAAGTTTCGATGGTAGGATTATTAGGAAAATTATACGGGCAAACCTTGACTCCATCTCAGGCTGGTGGGGTAGTTAGTGCGATTGCAGGTGGCTTTGTCGCTCAATTAGTAGCCAGACAGTTAATTAAATTTATCCCTGGTTTTGGTAGCGTTATTTCTGCTTCCTGGGCGGCTGCATATACTTGGGCACTAGGGGAAGGTGCTTGTGTTTATTTTGGCGATCTCATGGGGGGTAAAAAGCCCGATCCTCAACAAATTCAAGCAGTCATGGCAGAGGCTTTTACTAGTGCGAAAGAACGATTTAAGGTTAGTCGATCGTTGACAAAAAAATAGCATCCCACGCCAGTTGCAACTGCGACTACAATAGTACCTATATTTACGCTTCAGACTACTAGCAACTTGCGCTATTATGTTGTTGCAAATTGTCTACCGTTTTTTCCATCTATAAAATATGTCAACAAAATCTTGGTATCGACTGGTAATTCTGGCACTATCCATTGGTTATCAGCAAGCGGTAATGGTTTCCGCTCGAGCTGAGAACTCACTATTAAGTGCTCCGGCTGCCGTCAAGACAATTCTCACCAAGATCGATGTCGCCGCAAATGGGCGGAAATTGCCAGAACTGTCGCGCTACTATAGCCCAAACTTTACCACTAGTGATGGTTTGAATAAAACAGCATGGCAACAATCTTTAGGTCAATTTTGGCAGAGTTATAGCAATCTCAGCTACGCCACCACATTGGAAAGCTGGCAAGCAGAGGGAAATACTTATATTGCTACCACCACCACCAAAATTACTGGCACTCAAAAGATCGATAGTAGAACCCTCAATCTACAATCAACCATCCAATCTCGTCAAAAGATTGTCGGCGGACAAATCGTGCAACAACAAGTTCTACAAGAACGGACTCAGATATCGAGTGGTGCGAAACCACCAACGATCGAAATCAATCTACCAGATAGATTACAAACTAATGCTGAATATAGTCTAGACGCGATCGTCACCGAACCGCTTGGTGAAGATGTGCTCATGGGGGCAACTCTCGAACAGCCAGTCTCAGCTCAAGGCTACACCCAACCAGCAAACTATAAACTAGAACTGCTCGCGGCTGGTGGCTTATTCAAGATCGCCCGCGCTCCAGGTAAATCTGGCGATTATTGGCTATCTACTGTATTTATCCGTCCGGCTGGTATGACAACTCTCACTCAACGGATACATGTGATCAAAGGAAAATAAGAAAGTGGGGAAGTTGATAGTCGAGCGAAAAAGACAAGGTGCCTAAGGCTCCGCCTAAGACAAGCAGGGCATTGCTTTCAACTTCCCACTTCTTCCCATGCTGGATGAGATAGCAAAGAGGACATCACCCGCACGCCACGTAATTGATTGGATAGGGGTAAATGGCCTCTAGGAGCAGTTAAATCCCAGGTAAACGAGCCTGGATATCTCGTCCAGTTATTACCATTCTTCCAGCCAAGTTTTACCCAGAGTTTGTCCCAGTTTTTCCCCATTCCCACCCACATTTCTCGTTGAATTGAGAATCCAAATTTGCCTTCAGAATGAAACGACCACAAAGCATCGATCGTGTGAAGATCGATTGCAGGTAATTGTTCGACTTCGGTAAAATAGATCCACTTCCGCTTGACGGCATCTACACCAGCTAATTCGCATAGCTTCTCGGTGGTAAGTTTATCTGCGGCTTCAAATTTTTGTTGAGCTAATAATTTTTGTAAATTTGTATAATCAATCCCCCGACTCGATTGTAGGGCTATCATCCCTGTGGGTAACTCTCGCTCGAGATAGTCTCTGGCTGGGGGTAACTCGCTCTGATACAAGGCTTGATAAACTGCTCCCGTCACAGTTGTCGGTTTAGATCCCCGTTGCTGTTGGAGCCATGCCATTAGAATTTCAATGCCTGGGAGTCCAGCATCAAGGAGCTGTGGCAGCATCTGCAACTGATTCTTTGCAGTGCTAGTTGTAAATTTTTCCTGCAACTCGATGACATCTGAAGGCACCGACGGTGAGTTAGTACTGAGATCGGGCATGGGTGGGGATTGACTGTGGAATGGACTAGTCCAGCCGACCATTATACCAAAAATAATGAGCCTACTGTTCCCTCTAAATTTAAGTTGGTGTTAGTTCAATACATTTCATATTTCATCAATTGACAAGGCAAAGTACCGTTATATACCGTAGTCCGTTGGGCAGATTTCAATCCGATCGATTTCGCTAATTCTTTATTTCCACTCAGCACAAACGCCGTCCACCCTTTAAAGCGTTGCTTGAGTACATCGCCCAACAGCTTGTAAAAAGCACCCAAGTCTTCATCGCGTCCCAATCGCTCGCCGTAGGGCGGATTGCAGAGCAAAATCCCACTATCGGCAGGAGCTTCCACATCGGCTAATTCCATCTGTGCGAACTGAATATATTTTTCCACCCCAGAACTACGCGCATTCGATCGAGCTTGTTCGATGATATCAAAATTGCGATCGCTCCCGATAATCGTCGCCTGTAAATCTTGTTTTTCGCCTGCTTCAGCCGACTTTATCAATCGATCGAATAGTTCCGCATCGAAGTCTAGCCAGTTCTCAAAGCCAAACCCATTCCGAAAAATACCTGGAGCGATATTTAGGGCTTGCATTGCTGCTTCTAGGGGCAATGTCCCCGAACCACAGAGCGGATCGATAAAGGCTAAATCGGGTGTCCAACCGGACATTTTCATCAAAGCTGCTGCGAGGGACTCTTTTAGGGGTGCATCGCCCACAGCCGATCGATAACCGCGTCGGTGAAGACTGCTCCCAGAGCTATCTAGACTGACAATACAGACATCCTTATCGATGTGGGCATTAATTCGCACATTCGGATCTTGAATATCGACATTCGATCTTTGCCCAAACTTCTCTGTCTGTTGCTTAGTAATCGCTCGTTTGACTTGAACCGCCGTAAAATGACTGTGATTTAACTGCTCGTTTTTCCCCGTCACCGTGACAGCCATCGTCAGCTCTGGCGTGAGATATTCGCCCCAGTCGATCTGCTGGACACCATCATACAATTCTCGATCGTCATTACTGGGAAATTCCCCTAGCTTGACTAGCACCCGAAATGGCAACCGCGCCCACAAATTGACGCGATACAGTAACTCTCGATCTCCTTGAAAAGACACCCCACAGAAGCCCTGAGCCACATCCTGCGCACCTAATTCGGTTAGCTCCTGCGCGGCTAACTCTTCTAATCCTCTGGCGACTGTGGCAAAGTATTGACTCAAAATAATTCCTCGACTCGTATTCGACTTGCTGACAAGCCACCTTCTATTATTCCTCAAATATCAACATCTAGTTGTTTCAATCTGGGATTTTGGATGATGCCCAGTCTCCCAGTTCCCTGAATCGATCGACAAATTTCAGGAATCGCGATCGATCTGATGGTAGCTAATAGAGAATTGGGCATAATTTAGTCATCAACATGAGCAAACATATTTTGATGCGCTGGCGCAGATTAATTCTCACATCGATTAAATTTCTGCTCGTCGCGATCGCGATTTTATTTGCCACCAGCGTCTATGCTCAAGGTATAGAACCGCGCTGGTTTACCATTAAGACGATCGACGTGACAATCGCCGGATTGAATCCAGTGTTTGAAGGATATAAAATAGTTCAACTGACCGATCTTCATGCTCGATCTGCACTGATGAATCGTCAACAGTTAGAAAAAGTCGCTAGACTCGCTAATCGACAGCAACCAGATCTGATTGCTTTAACTGGTGACTATATCACCAAAGATGCAGCTAAGTCTGAAGAAATGCTCACCAATGCTTTTAGTCAGCTTAAAGCCAATGATGGGGTAGTCGCGATTATGGGCAATCACGATCGTGGTGGAGATAGTATGCCACTCGATCGCGCTTTCTGGAAAAGTAAAGTGATGCTCTTAAATAATGCAGTCTATTCGATCGATCGTCAAGGTCATAAGTTAAATATTGCGGGAGTTGACGATGTGTGGCTCAAGCGGGCAAATCTCCCGAAAACAATTGCCCAATTACCTCCAGATGGCACTAATATTCTACTGGCTCACGAACCAGATTTTGGCGATATCGCTGCCGCTACCGATCGATTTGAACTGCAACTTTCAGGACATTCCCACGGCGGACAAGTAGTTATTCCATTTGTACCTAGAGTCACTGTCACCTGGGCAAAAAAATATATTCAAGGGCTTTATCGTATCGGTACGATGCAACTCTATGTTAGTCCAGGTGTAGGTACTACTGGCCCACCCAAAGCCAGATTCAACTGTCGTCCCGAAATATCTGTTATCGTTCTACACCGATCTTCATCGCTACAAGCTGATGCGTTAACCTGATGGTAGATGCTTAATAAATGGGCATAATTTAATCATCCGAACAAACAAAAATATTTTGATGCGCTGGCGAAGATTAATTCTCACATCGATTAAATTTCTGCTTGTCGCGATCTCGATTTTATTTGCCACCACCATCTATGCGCAAGGGATAGAACCTCGCTGGCTGACAGTTAAAACGATCGATGTTCAGATCGTTGGGTTAAATCCAGTGTTTGAAGGATATAAAATAGTTCAACTTAGCGATCTTCACGCTCGATCTGCGGTGATGGATCGCCAACAGTTAGAAAAAGTTGCGATGTTGGCAGATCGACAACAACCAGATCTAATTGCGCTCACTGGCGACTATATCACCAAAGAGGCTGACGATTCTGAAGAAATGCTCGCCAACGCCTTTAGCAAACTCCAGGCGAAGGATGGAGTAGTCGCAATTATGGGCAACCACGAGCGTGGTGCTAGAGATATTACGCCGATCGAAAGTGCGCTCCAAGCTAGTAAAATCAAACTTTTAAATAACGATGTCTATTCGATCGACAGGCATGGTAATTTGTTAAACATTGCTGGAGTTGATGATTTCTGCTTCAAACGGGCGAATCTGCCCCAAACGATCGAGCAATTACCCCAAACGGGAACTAATATTTTACTGGCTCACGAACCAGATTTCGCCGATCTAGCTGCGGCTACCAATCGTTTCGGACTGCAACTTTCAGGACATTCTCATGGCGGACAAATAGTTCTACCCTTCCTGCCCAGAATTGCCCCTCGGTTAGCTCAGAAGTATATCAACGGACTCTATCGCATCGGTGATTTGCAACTCTATGTTAGTCCAGGTGTGGGTACGACTGGCCCACCAACAGCCAGATTTAATTGTCGTCCCGAAATATCTGTAATAGTTCTGCACAAATCCAAATAGGGGCAATTCATGAATTACCCCTACAGTTGGTGAAAACTTAGGAGCTAGCGAATCTTACTCATCTCCCGCCATTGCCGATCGACCTTGTTTGCCCAGACGGACAACTAAAAAGTAAACTAAGTACAGAGTGTAAGTAATCAAACCCAGAATACCCATAAAGGTGAGAAATCCTGGACTGGAATTACCGTGAAAGAATTGGTAATAAAGCCAGGATGGTCTAAACCAAACTTGACAATAGTCTGTTTTTGCGCCATCAACTGCACATGATAAAAATGGGATCGTCGCGATCGCGCCTAAGCTAGAATAGAGTGTAGTTGCCCATCGCCAAGCCAAAAATCCTAGTTTGAGTGGACGGGGGGATAAATCGGCAACTTCTTCATTGAGATCTGCCCAAAACCACAGGGAAATAGGAATCAGGGCTTGCGCGACAAAAGCCGTGACAAAACTAATTGGCATCGAACCGATCGCCAAATATACTGAGATTGCCAGTAAGCTAGCTACTCGCCAATAAATAATTAATAAACTCTGGATTGCTAGGGTTTTTTGAGCGAATGCCCATAACAGCAGAATCAGTGGAATTAGGACTGTAAATATTACCGCCAATCGAAAATCCATCCAGATTAACGGTTCAAACCATAATTGAGATTGATTAGGCATTAGATAGATCTAAAAATGGGTAGTTTGCTCCTGATGACTGGTTGTGTACTTATTGACCAAATTCAACAGATTTTATTCCCCAATCTTGACATATATTCTCCCGATTCAGTCACTTGCTACTTTAACTACCAATTATGTCTTATTTTTCCCCTGACTACTTTACCGCTCGATCTCGTTGGCGATCGGCAGCAAGTCGGCTGGGGTGTAGACTAGAGTCACAAGAGATCGATGCAGCATCACCAATCAATGCTCCGCTAACGATCGATATCGCTATATTAGGCAATCCTTTGGCACATAAAGCGATCGTTATTTCTAGTGGTTTACATGGGGTGGAAGGATTATTTGGCTCGGCAGTACAGTTGGCTCTAATCGAGACGTATTTAGCCGACAACCGATTATCATCAGATTTAGCAGTAGTAATGATTCACACTCTCAATCCATTTGGCTGTGCCTGGTATCGCAGGTGGAATGAAGATAATATCGATCTCAATCGCAACTTTCTGGTAGGTGATGAGGTGTATCAAGGTTGTCCTCCTGCTTATCCACAACTCGATAGTTTCCTCAATCCTCAATCGCCACCATCTCGACTCGAACCTTTTTTAGCTAAATCCCTGGGATTAATCGGTAAATATGGAATGTCTACCTTGAAAAATACCTTACCTGTCGGACAATATGAATTTCCCCAAGGTTTATTTTTTGGTGGGAAGGCTCGATCGCAAACTCAGCAAATCCTCACTGCTCATCTCCGTCGCTGGTTAGGATTAGCCCAACAGGTGCTCCATCTAGACTTACATTCAGGGTTGGGTAAATGGGGAAACTATCAACTTTTTTCCAATCTCACAGCAGATTCTCCGCGCTGTCAATGGTTGTACCAGCAGTTCGACAGAGAGAAAATTCTAACGCTCGATTCTGAAAATTCAGTTTATCAGCCGTCCGGTTCCCTGGGTAACTGGTGTCAAAACTTATTTCCCGATCTTACCTATGACTTTCTCTTAGCAGAATTTGGTACTTATTCCATGCTGCGCGTACTCAAAGCACTCCGCGCCGAAAATCGCGCTCATTGGTGGGGAAAACCAGAGGATAAATCTTATCAGCAGGCAAAACAAGAGTTATTAGAAGTCTTTGTGCCCCAAAGCCAAAAATGGCGCGGGATCGTGCTCCAGCAAGGCGTAGACTTATGCTTGTCCGCAATTAAATTAGTTTAAAGCCATATCTCAAGTAGGGGCAATTCATAGATCGGGTTCTAAGTCCCCCTCTCAAAGCTTTCAACTTTCAACTTTTTAAGAGCCTATTTCTCTCATTAATCTTTGGCGCATTCGTTCGGGGTTGCCGCGATCGACTAACTTCCCATGTTCTAATAGAAAAGCACCATCGCAATAGTCTAATTCTTCGAGTCGATGTGTGACCCAAAGGGCGGTTAAACCACGACTTTTGACGAGTTCGCGGACTTGAGCGACTAAATCCAGTTGGGAATCGGGGTCTAGCAATGCTGTCGGCTCATCAAATAAAATTACATCGATTTGCCTCGCGATCGCTCCAGCAATTGCTACACGTTGCTTCTGACCACCGCTGAGAGCATAAATTGGGCGACGAATTAGATCGACTAGGTTTACGGCTGTTAGAGCCTCGGTGACGCGGTGGCGGACTTGACTAGAAGTAAGTTTTTCACCAACTAGTCCAAATGCCACGTCAGCACCGACAGTGGGCATTACTAACTGAGTATCAGGGTTTTGGAAGACAATACCTAAACCGCCATGAATATCGATCGATCCCACTTGGGGAGCTAATAATCCAGCGATTAAGCGGAGTAGGGTAGATTTACCGCTACCATTGGTACCCAACAGCATCCAAAATTCGCCGCGCGGTACTGATAGCGAACAACAATCGAGTACGGTTTTACCAGATGCCCAAGCAAAGGATAGATCCTTGACCTCGATTGCTGTCGCAGACGGCAAGCCGTTCGCGGATAATGATGTTGGTAAAGATTCTGTCATGCACCAGGGAAATTGATGATTGGGTCACAGGGACTCGTAGGGGCGGGTTTATACCACTCGTCAAAACGAAGCCAAAAATTTCGTTTGAACCCGCCGTACCCCACTAGATATGCTGGTGTGTTAGGCGGTAGCCGTAACACACCCTACGATACACAGCACTTTGAACGATCGAGCGACACAAATATCAAGAAGCCGCAAAAGCAACGAAACCAGGGGTTTTACCCGAAGCCGCCGCACCAGATTTTTCGTACATTTGAGCGGCAACGATCGAATCGGTCATCACAGCGATTTTCTTTTCAGGCTGACGATCGCAAGACAATTCTAGCAGGTTGCGATCGCCCGATTTCATTGCTGCCAATACCTGTTCGTAGACGGTAGTCGCTTCCTCAACAGTTTTCCGTTGTACAGACATGGGCATGGCTGTGTTTTTGAGCAGAATTTCGATGACGTACATATATATGGTGGGGAAATTTTGGAGCCAGCCTTTATTGTAAGTCTAAGGATAATTTCGTGGCTAGTGTCGATCGCCCACTTATTTAGAGAAGTTGACCAGATGACGATATGATAACCGCTCGATCGCACTGATAAGCACAATGCAAAGACAATCGATCTCCAAGCTAATTATCTATAAGTATTTATACTTATTCATTCTGCTCAAATGAGAGAAAATCGAGTAGTTTCTATTCAAAACATTAAATTTTACCGAAAAATCGTCAAAGACCCTGCCAATCCAGACACAATTACATTAAACTTAGTGAAGAAACGTAAACTGATTTAATAAATCAGCTAGGTTCTCGCGGCCTGACTGTGTAATTAACATATATTAGTCGATCGCGTACAATAATGTCCCTATAATATCTGGAGTATTGCTGCACAATGACCATCGCAGTTGGCAACCAGCAATCCGAAAGAGGCATCTTTGATGTCTTAGACGACTGGTTAAAAAAAGATCGGTTCGTATTCGTCGGTTGGTCTGGTATCTTACTATTTCCTTGCGCGTTCCTAGCCTTCGGTGGCTGGTTCACGGGCACTACATTCGTTACTTCTTGGTATAGTCACGGTTTGGCATCTAGTTACCTCGAAGGTTGTAACTTCCTCACCGCAGCACTTTCCACTCCTCCAAACAGCGTGGGTCACTCCTTAATGCTACTTTGGGGTCCTGAAGCACAAGGCGACTTCACTCGCTGGTGTCAACTCGGCGGTCTGTGGGCATTCGTTGCTCTACACGGCGCGTTTGGTTTGATTGGCTTCATGCTCCGCCAGTTTGAAATTGCTCGTCTAGTTGGGATTCGTCCTTACAACGCGCTCGCTTTCTCTGGTCCAATCGCAGTGTTCGTTAGCGTCTTCCTAATTTACCCATTGGGTCAATCTGGTTGGTTCTTCGCTCCTTCCTTTGGTGTAGCTGCAATCTTCCGCTTTATCCTCTTCTTACAAGGTTTCCACAACTGGACTCTCAACCCCTTCCACATGATGGGCGTTGCAGGGATTCTCGGCGGTGCGCTGCTGTGTGCGATTCACGGTGCGACTGTAGAAAACACCTTGTATGAAGATAGCGACTCTTCCAACACCTTCCGGGCGTTCGATCCTACGCAAGCTGAAGAAACTTACTCGATGGTGACTGCAAACCGTTTCTGGTCGCAGATCTTCGGCGTAGCTTTCTCCAACAAACGTTGGCTGCATTTCTTCATGCTGTTCGTTCCTGTAGCTGGACTCTGGTTTAGCTCAGTTGGTATCGTTGGTTTAGCCCTAAACCTTCGCGCTTATGACTTCGTGTCTCAAGAATTGAGAGCCGCTGAAGATCCTGAGTTTGAAACGTTCTACACCAAGAACATTCTGCTCAATGAAGGTATCCGTGCATGGATGGCTCCACAAGATCAACCACACGAACAATTCATCTTCCCAGAAGAAGTATTACCTCGTGGTAACGCACTCTAAGCTTTGAAACATCGGAAGATAAATGTACAATTATATTTATCTTCCGGTTTTTTTAAATTCCGTTATTTATATTCATCGATCGAGGTACTGCAAGAGTGGAAACGCCCTTTAATACTACAATGGTTTCAGGTGGCGGACGCGACATCGAATCATCAGGTTTTGCTTGGTGGTCGGGTAACGCGCGTCTGATCAACCTGTCTGGTAAGCTGTTGGGCGCACATGTTGCCCACGCTGGTTTGATTGTGTTCTGGGCTGGAGCGATGTGCTTATTTGAAGTCGCTCACTTCATTCCCGAAAAGCCAATGTATGAGCAAGGTATCATTTTGCTTTCTCACTTGGCTGCACAAGGTTGGGGTGTTGGTCCTGGTGGTGAAGTCGTGGATACATTCCCGTACTTCGTCGTTGGGGTCCTACACATTATTTCTTCTGCGGTACTGGGTGTTGGTGGCTTGTACCACGCATTGCGCGGTCCTGACACACTAGAACAGTATTCTTCTTTCTTCGGTTACGACTGGAGAGACAAGGACAAAATGACTTCAATCTTGGGCTTCCACCTAATTATCTTAGGTTGTGGTGCATTATTGCTCGTCATCAAAGCGATGTTCGTTGGTGGTTTGTATGATACCTGGGCACCAGGTGGTGGAGATGTTCGCATCGTTACTAATCCTACTCTCAACCCGGCAATTATCTTTGGTTATCTGTTGAAAGCTCCCTTCGGTGGCGAAGGCTGGATCATCAGCGTCAATAACTTAGAAGATGTTGTTGGCGGACATATCTGGGTTGGCTTAATCTGTATCGCTGGTGGTGTATGGCACATCCTGACCAAGCCTTTTGGTTGGGCGCGACGCGCACTAATCTGGTCTGGTGAGGCTTATCTGTCTTACAGTCTCGGTGCAGTATCCTTGATGGCGTTTGTAGCGTCAATCATGGTTTGGTACAACAACACTGTTTATCCTAGTGAATTCTTCGGTCCTACTGGTCCTGAGGCTTCTCAAGCGCAAGCATTAACCTTCCTGATCCGCGACCAACGTCTGGGTGCAAACATTGCCACAGCACAAGGTCCGACTGGCTTGGGTAAATACCTGATGCGTTCTCCTTCGGGCGAAATCATCTTCGGTGGGGAAACCATGCGGTTCTGGGATTTCCAAGGTCCTTGGTTAGAGCCACTACGTGGTCCTAACGGTTTGGACTTGAGCAAGGTGAAGAATGATATTCAACCTTGGCAAGCACGCCGTGCGGCTGAGTACATGACTCACGCACCTCTGGGTTCCTTGAACTCGGTTGGTGGTGTCATCACTGAAACCAACGCATTCAACTACGTTTCGCCTCGTGCGTGGTTGGCTTGTTCTCAC
Source organism: Chamaesiphon sp. VAR_48_metabat_135_sub (assembly GCF_031418915.1). Classification (NCBI taxonomy): domain Bacteria; kingdom Bacillati; phylum Cyanobacteriota; class Cyanophyceae; order Gomontiellales; family Chamaesiphonaceae; genus Chamaesiphon; species Chamaesiphon sp. VAR_48_metabat_135_sub. The sequence continues at coordinate 15,619 of NZ_JANOJV010000186.1, forward strand.
TTCGTCTTAGGATTCTTCTTCTTTATCGGTCACTTGTGGCACGCAGGACGCGCTCGCGCTGCTGCTGCTGGTTTCGAGAAAGGAATCGACCGTGATAATGAAGCTACTTTATCCTTGAATGATATCGCTTAATTGATATTATTAATTAGGTAAATTCTCAAAAACTCCTGTCGATTCGGCAGGAGTTTTTGTTTGTGCTGGATAATTGCGTAGGATATGTTGTGGCAATTGCCAAGGCTGTTAGGACAAAAACAGCGATTGAAACCATCCTAACGGATACGCTCCGCGAGTGCCGCTCAGAATGCAAATTCCGCCTACGCGGACTAATCAAAAAACGTCCTAACGACCTTGGCTACTGCTATAACAGACCAAAACAACTATTGCTCGATCTTTACAAATGTTGCTTTTAATTGCTTCTGCATACTGAAAGGTTTGCGTACTGGTGCAATTTTCGCAGTTGTTGGCGTGACTGTCCAATCGTACTTTTGCAGCAATGTTGAGAGTATAACTTTCATCTCCATCTGGGCGAGTTCTACCCCGATACAACTATGAACGCCGCCACCAAAGCCAATTAAGGAATAAGGTTGTTTTTTATCTTCCTCACGCGGTGGCGCAAATCTATCGGGATCGAAGGTATCTGGATTTTGGTAAATCCAGACAAGTTAGCAATTTTTCACGCTTTATTCCAAGAGCATCTACGACAGACAGATATCCTCGAAGCTAAATTTTTTAAAGGAGATCTAAATCGTCCGATCATCCAGTGTATTAGTGAGTATATAGATGCTTATACTAGCTACTTTGAGCAGCCGATTCCACGCTGTATTGCCTTGCAGGAATACTTACAGCCGATCAAAGGACTGTCAACCTTAGTTGCAGATTTGCCAAATCGAGTATCAAGCTTAATCGAAAACCACGCTAATCTCTATCGACAACGCAACCCTAATTTAGGCGTATCTAAAAGCAAATTGCTGGCAGAAGTAGCTCAACATATGTGTACTAGCCTATTTTTTCGGGCGATCCAAAGTGATGAACAGCATCGCCAAGAACTATATGCCGAGATTAAAAATGTCCTCTATGTCTATCTCAATCCCCACATCGGCGACGATCTATTAGTCTTGCACAGTAATAAGATGATATGTCCAGATTGTCAGAGCGATCGAGTCGCAAAAAATGGTCGTCAGCAGGGCAAGCAACGCTATATCTGCAGGGGATGTGGGCGGCAACTTGTTGATAATTATACCGATCGGGGACATCCTCTAGAGATTAGGCAAAAATGTCTCGATCTCCACGCGCAGGGGATCGCTTTTCGAGAAATCGAACGCAGTACTGGAGTTTCCCACAATACGGTGATTAATTGGGTCAGAAATATTCAGCAGCAAAGTTAATCAAAGTAGGGGTAATTCATGAATTACCCCTAGTGGATTTGAATTACTTGGTTTATTCTGTAGCTAGAACAGTAGATTCACTATCCAATTCTGAATCTATATCTGCATCTGGATCGATCGATTCAGCCCGCTTTAAACTAAGCTGGTTAATTAGTGACAAGACGCTAGTGGCTCGATCGAATGATGTATCTTCGATAAAGATTATGGTGGGAGTGCGTCTGAGTCGAACTCGCTTACCAATTTCACTGCGGACATATCCAGTGACGGCTTTGAGTCCTTCCATCGTCTCGGCGCGAACTTCGTCGCTGCCGTAAATACTGACAAAAACTTTGGTATGCTGAAGATCGCCAGCTACATCTACAGCCGTGACGCTGACCATCCCAGCACCAACCCTGTCGTCCTTGATATCAAAGAGGATCATCTGACTGACTTCGCGCTTGATTAGTTCGGCGACACGCGATACGCGACGAGTATTAGTCATAATTTTTATTATATCTTGCTATCCGATCGACTCAAATTTAGGAGATCGGTGTAAACCCTAACATTGCTCTAAACGTCAAAATTACTGTCATGACGGTTCCCACCAAAAAGCCAACCAGCGCGATTGCGGTAATCGGCCGTTTCCACAACGGTGCTACCCAGCCAAACGCTGAGATGAAGATACCGAGGATAATCGTAATAAAGTAACTTCCGTATCGTCCTACGTTATCAAAAAAATCACCAAACATTACACTTTTGATTCTACTAGCTGCCAGCAATCATTATAACCGAATTCCAAAGACGCGCTCGATCGTCTTTAAACTAACATTTTTACTTTTATGCAGCCCAAATTTGCGAGTGAATTAGCTTGGCAACAAGCGGAGTTTCTGATGCAACCGATATATATTCGGATTATCGATCGCATCCGCCAACAGGCGGAGGTTTCAACCTGGGAGGTCAGCTATGAGGAGGTGAAGGAGCCGCATCCGACTAATTATCTCTGTCTGAAATCTCCAAATGGGCAGTTGAAGTTCGATATTTGGGATTTATGCTATCAGGTCTGTTTTCTCAATTATCATGGCAGTCATAGCGAGATCGGCAGTCAGGTAGTGGAGGTGGATGCTAGTCTAATTGACATGGAGGCGCAGATTCCCGATTGGACTCGGTTGGATAATAAGGCGAAGGATGTAATTGTTCGTGTCTTTGAGAATTTGCCTTCGTAAGATAACTGGCGGTTTAAACCGCCGCTCATGGTGCAAAGTCTGCCTACGCAGACTAACTAGATCTACATGGAAAAAGTAATTTGAATAATTTACAGACAACACTGCAAGCGGCTAAAACTGGTGCTGCACTTTATGACAGTTCTGATTGGGGAAAAATCCTCGTTGGCGATCGAGACAGGCTCCGTTTTTTGCACAATCAAAGTACGGCAGATTTTGAGAAACGGCAAGCGGGGGAAGGTTGCGATACGGTATTTGTGACTTCGACGGCACGGACGATCGATCTGGTGACTGGATTGGTGTTAGATGATGAAGTGTTATTAATCGTATCGCCCAATCGTCGCGAATATTTATTTAATTGGCTCGATAAATATATCTTTTTTGCCGATCGAGTGACGTTAAAGGATGTTACTGATAGTCTAGCTAGTTTTACTTTGATGGGTGCCGAGAGTAGGTCGATATTAGAACGATGGGGCTGTCGAAATTTAATACACTCACCCCACGATAGCCATCAATTATATCATATCGATGGAATTGAGGTGCGTATCGCGATCGGGACTGAATTGGGCTTACCTGGATATCGATTAATTGTCGTTGGCGGAGCCTCTCCAGAGGAGAATCGATCTAAGTCAGCAGCATTACACCAGAGTCTGACTAATTTAGGTGCTGTGAAACTCGATGAGGATGCCTGGGAATACCTGCGAATTGCGCAAGGCAGACCAAAACCTGATGCGGAGTTAACGGAGGATTATAACCCCTTGGAGGTGGGTTTGTGGCAGACTATTTCGTTTACAAAGGGCTGCTATATCGGCCAAGAAACGATCGCGAGGCTGAATACCTATAAGGGTGTCAAACAATATTTGTGGGGTGTCAAATTATCAGGAGTCGTGGCTGTAGGTACGGCAATTACCGTCGATGGGGACAAAGTGGGTGTTTTGACTAGCTGTCAAGAGATTGGCGAGGAAATACTGGGATTGGGCTATGTTCGATCGAAGGCTGGTGGGGTAGGTTTAAAGGTAATGTTAGGAGATATCGAGGGGGAAATTATTAATATTCCTTTCGTTCGACACGAATATCCAGTTTAAATTTATGCTTCAATTTCCATTGAGTTGAGCATCGGTTTTCGATAAAAAAGCAGGTATCGCACCTGCTAATAATTTATTTTTGATATTAAAGCAGCACGCATAAATTGAGAAATTTCCCGATTTCTAAATACCGATCGATAAGGCTCGACTATCAAAAGACGATGCCCCATCTGTTGAGGTGGAATGAGCATGAGAGTAACGTTCCCAAAAATGGGCGAGTTCCCTGGCTTTATTTATCCACTCAGGTTCGATTTGATACATTCGGCGCGGACGACCGCGACCTTCAACTTTTTTCCAGTAACCAACAATGGTACCGTTTGCTTCCAAGAACTTAATCGCACCGTACAAAACGGTATCGGAAAGACGATAGGTTGAAGATTCACGCTCCAATCTGGCAATCAATTCAGTACCATAAGAATCGCCTTGAAGCAGAATATCGAGAATATAACAAACCGCCAACTCTTGATTGAGATAGAGTGGTGGTGGATTGCGGAAAAAGCAATAGATATCTTCAAAATTCATAGCTGTTACCACCTTATAATGTTGGTGTTAGTTGGTTCGTTGGCTCCAATCCTCACTTAGCCCTAAAGCTCGATCTAGTGTCAATAAGCGTAAATATGGTCTTGGTATGTCGAGATAACTCGATCGAAACCGGACAGAGAAACAATTCTTACGGGTAACGGGGGTTAGCAAATTGTCTGAGGAAAATATAGATACCCAGTTTTTAGCTTAACTCATCTAATTTACGCCAAGGGATAATTATTCTATTTTCTTTTGAATTCCTTAACTAATTTTTATGTCAGATCTGGAAATTAATGGCAATACGCCACAAACTGTGAGGAAAATCGCCGCTCAACTCCGACGGGTGGGTTGGATGGGATTTTGGCTACAACTTGTTTTGGCTGTGGTTTCTACCTTGATTTTTCTGTTTGCAATTCCCTTTGCTAGCACAGGAGCGAGTAATCCTGGTACTGGTGGAAGTCTCCTATTTGCGGTGGGTGGATTGCTGGTGCTGTATGCTAGCACTTACTGGTCATTTCGCTATGTGATGACTTCTCGTAAGCTCAAAAACCCCGATCTCCGTCCGAAAAAAGCCGATACAGTTAAACTCGTGCAATGGGGTTTATTATGTTCGGTATCAGGGATGGGATCGAGTGTGATGGGTGCTGAATCGATCGCGGGAACGCTACTGGGTAAATCGTTATCTTTGGCGCAACCTTTTGCGGTATATAGTCCCGATGCTTTGAGTAAAATTATTCAACCTTTAGATATTTTCATCGTGCTGGCAAATACCCACACGATTACCGCTCATTTTATTGGGATTGTTAGTGCGTTGTGGTTGTTAAGTCAACTTAATAAACAGGGTTAGTAAATTGAAAGTTGAAAGTTATTAATTAGTAAATCGGGGTAATACTTGATTTAATTTACCACTACGATATCCTTCCAGATCTAGGGTGATATAGACAAATCCAAATGACTGGAAGGTTTCAATTAGTTTTGATAGATTAGTATTAGCTATAAACTGTTGAATTAATTCGCTTGGTAATTCAATTTTGGCAGTATCCCCTGTCGAGCGAACGCGGATATTTTCGTATCCCAATCGACGTAGATATATCTCAGCTCTACCAACGCGATTTAATTTGGGAATCGTAATCTCTTCCCCATAAGGAAAACGAGAACTCAGACAGGGTTGTGCGGGTTTATTCCAGCAGGATAGTTCGAGAAACTTAGCAATTTCGCGGACTTCTAGTTTGGTAATTCCTAGTTCGGCTAGTGGAGATCTGGCACCCCGTTCTCTAGCTGCTTGGATACCTGGACGATAATCTTGCAAGTCGTCGGCATTGACACCATCGATGACATAGAGATAACCAAGTTCCAGAGCTAATGGCTTGAGTGTATCGTGGAGTTCACTCTTGCAAAAATAGCAACGATTAACTGGGTTGGATGAATAATTAGGATTTTCCATCTCGTGAGTTTCGACAATTTGATGGGCGATGCCGATCGATTTTGCTTGTTCGATCGCATCTGCTAATTCTTCAGGTAATAAAGAGGGTGATTTCGCAGTGACAGCCAAGGCTCGATCGCCTAAAATATCATAAGCGATTTTAGCAACTAAGGTGCTATCAATTCCGCCAGAATAAGCGATTAATCCTCGTTCCATTTCCCTAAATAGATTGCGGAGTTTCTCTAGTTTTACTTCTATCATCCAATGCTACTCCTACCGATCTATGCAAAAGAATTAATCTTGTCTATAGTAATCCTAAATCATTTTTAAGATTGCGAGCACTCTGTTCCCGATTCCCTAATCCCTAATCCCTAACCCCTAGCCCCTAAATGACTGGACAAGAATTAAGAGAAATTATCGTTGCTAAATGGGGCTATTCCTATGATGTCCAGATGCGGAAGACTCCAGGTAAAATATTTTTGCAGGTAATGTGGAAATATCAAGAACAGGCTTCCTTTCCGCTCTCTGAAGCAGATTATCTTGCTCATTTAGATACCGTCGGCTCTTATCTCGCCGCGATGGGTAGTGTCGGACAAGTCCAAAAATTCATCGCAACAACTACCGAAAAGCCACGACTGGGTAAAGCCGTAAGTATTTTGCTCGATTTAGGAGATCGCGCATCGGAATGGATATTATGAACGCAAATCCAGCTCCCTATTACTAGGCGGCGCAAGTTGAGAGTAGCATTTTGTCATGGCGATACAGCGACTGGACGATTCCCGATTCCCGATTCCCGACGCCTGCCCAATAGTCCCTTTATTTAAGCCGCTCAGTACTAGAGTTGAGACATGGCTGCGACAATTCGATCGGATATAAATGGCAGAATTTGTCGATTTTGACTGTTAGCTGTTCCTTCTGTGAAGACAATCAATAGGCAAGGTTGTCGATCGACTAGTTCGATATAGGCCGCATCATGGCGTACCTGAGATGTCCAGCCTGCTTTAGACCAGATTTGACTTCCAGGTGGTAAACCTGCGCCGAGAAAGCCATTTAGCTGGTTCTCCTCGCCTGGATCGGGAGTGACTCCAGCCAAGTTAAGATCGCGCTGAAATAGTTGCATCATTTGGCTCGATCGATCCCCACTCACAGCGGCTCCACCGATGATACTATGCATGAGTCTAGCTACAGCATCGGTGGTGAGCATATTCCGATTTTCCCGCATCTCACCAACGAATATCCGTTCTCGTCCATACGGACCATCGCTCCACGTCTTTTGATTGACATTGATCGAGTCTAATTCCGACCAGCCGAGGGATTGATAATAGCGATTGATGAGGTTACGCTGTGCTTGCCAGGTAGTAAATGGTCCAGGGTTTAATTCTGGCCCGCTGGTAGTACCTGTGAGGGTATCGACGACGAGACTAGTGGCATCATTACTAGAATCGATTATCATATCTCGCATGGCTCGATCGAGTTCGGCAGAAGGACTTGCCATCCCTTGTTCCAGCCACTCGTGCATCGCTAATAAATAAAATAATTTGACGATGCTCGCTGGATAAATTCGCTCCCCCCCGCGATAGTTAAATCCCCTGACTGGATATTTCCACAATTCATCGGGGGTAATTGCCCCTCCAGTATTAACCGGAATCGGTCGATCGTATACTAGCCATGTCAGGGCAATCTGTTCTGGCTTTAAGTCGGGAAATTCTGCCCAAGTGTCGGCGAGAACTCGATCTGCAAGGATAGTTAGATGTGAGTCAGATTTGTAGAAAGGCATGAATTACGGTGGGTTGCAGAGATTACTAGTGTGGAATAACCTTGGTTTGGGGGCGCGATAGACATTCAAGCTTAATAGTTAATTATCTTGCCGACCGAGCTAAAAATGCTGAAATCCTGCTGCTTTTGCAAGATAAATGGGGGGAGATCCAGTGATATCATCGACTAAAATAATATCCGGCGATCGTGTAATTTTACCGACAATTGCTGCACCTTTACCCATGAGATCGACTAATTCTAAGGCGATTGATGCTGGTAGACACAATACTAGTTCAAAGTCTTCCCCACCATACAGAGCCGATTCAACCGTTGTAGCTGGAAACATTTGGGATAGAGATGGCGAGATCGGCAGCATAGATCGATTCAGTATAGCTCCGACCCCACTCGATCGACAAATTTGCTCGATGGCATCTGCTAATCCATCGCTACTGTCCATGCCCGAAATTGGGAAACTCTCACCGGCACTCGCTCTGACTCGTTGGCGTAGCCTCTCGGCAAGAGCATCGAGGAGCGGTAGAATATCCAATCTAGGTTGGGGACGTTGATGAGCTGTAATTAAGATTTGGCGATGTTGTTCGAGATCTGCTGTATTTGTAAACTTGCTAATATCTCGTCCTAGTTCGGGATCGAGAAGCAACTGTAAGCCAGCATGAGAATCACCATGATCGCCCGTCACCACGATTAGATCGCCAACCCGTGCAGTCGATCTAGCAATAATCCGATCCGCTGTTACCGCACCTAAAGCCGTAATTGCTACAGTAATAATACTCGATCGAGTCAAATCTCCGCCAATAATCCCCGTATCATATCGCTGCAAACATGCCTGCATTCCCGCATAAAGCTGCTCTAGCCACACCACAGGCAAGTCTGGGGGTAAACTCAACCCCACCGTAATTCCCAAAGGCGTAGCACCCATTGCTGCCAGATCCGATAAATTTGCGGCTACCGATCGCCAGCCTACATCAAAAGGGCTAGTGGTTCGATCGCTAAAATGTACCCCATCGACCAGAACATCGGTAGTCACCACCAACTCACAACCCAATGGCGGATGGACAATCGCCCCATCATCTCCGATCGTCTTTGGCAGACAATAAGGTTGAATTAATTTTAATAATCCGCGTTCGCCCAGATCCCTAATTAACATTTCGCTACTTCCGCCTCCGCTCCAAAATTATAGATTAGACATCCCAAATAGGTAAAAACATAAGACTTTTCAGTGCTATTTTCGTCAAAAATCGACCCAAATCCCGAATCCCGAATGCGAGTGCGTCTCGGAACGAGAATTCCCGAACTCCGAATCCCCCGCGATCCCCACCAGATCCAATCGAGATAAAAACCCAAAAAACGCTCACATGTCCCCACGCTCTGGTAGACTTGTAGACTGAAATCCCTATAAATAAAGCTTCTTGGGAGCGAATTAGCAGTGGAAAATAGTTTAGGTTTAGAAATTATAGAAGTAGTTGAGCAAGCCGCGATCGCGTCAGCACGCTTGATGGGTAAAGGCGACAAAAACGAAGCCGATCGTGTTGCAGTTGAAGCGATGCGCGAACGGATGAATAAAATCTACATGCGCGGACGCATTGTGATCGGTGAAGGCGAGCGGGATGATGCACCCATGCTCTACATCGGCGAAGAAGTAGGGATTTGTTCTCAGCCTAATGCTGCTGATTTGTGCAGCATCGACGAACTAGTCGAAATCGACATTGCTGTCGATCCTTGTGAAGGAACCAACCTTTGTGCTTACGGACAGCCAGGCTCGATGGCGGTACTCGCGATCTCCGAAAAAGGTGGTTTGTTTGCTGCTCCTGACTTCTACATGAAGAAACTTGCTGCGCCTCCTGCCGCTAAAGGTAAAGTAGATATTAATAAATCTGCCACTGAAAACCTCCAAATTTTATCTCAGTGTCTCGATCGATCGATCGAAGAATTAGTTGTCGTCGTCATGAAACGCGAACGTCACAACGATCTGATTGCAGAAATTCGGGCTGCTGGTGCGCGGGTAGCTCTAATCAGCGACGGTGATGTTGGCGCGGCGATTAACTGTGGTTTTGCTGGAACTAACATCCATGCACTGATGGGTATCGGTGCGGCTCCTGAAGGCGTAATTTCTGCAGCAGCTCTTCGTTGCTTGGACGCTCACTTCCAGGGTCAGTTGATTTATGACCCTGCGGTCGTTAAAACTGGATTGATCGGTGAAAGCAAAGAAGCTAACATCGCTCGTCTCCTTGAAATGGGTATCACCGATCCCGATAAAGTTTACACGGCTGAAGAACTCGCTTGTGGTGAGAACGTCTTGTTTGCTGGTACTGGAATTACCTCTGGTAACATTATGGACGGCGTTCGTTTCTTTAAAGGTGGCGCACGTACTCATACTCTGGTTATTTCCAGTCAGTCTAAAACTGCTCGGTTTGTCGATACCATTCATATGACTGGCAATCCTAAGAGTGTCAGTCTCCACTAGAGAATAGGGGATAGGGGATAGGAGTCAGAATGTCTAGTTATTAGCATGGGCTGCCCCACAATTGCAGCCAATTACTTATCCCTCATCCCTGATGAAGAAGCATGTAGAATCATTTACAAATCCCAGGTATTCATCGAAGATAGACAGCAATTATATAGAATGCCCGAATCTTGCCGTGGAGAAAACACTCTTGCATTTAGAGATAGTGCCCTATTAAAGGCGATCGTGTCCGTAACTTAAATAACAAAACTTTAAAAATCATCCTTTTTTGAACGCGGAGTACACATGAATATTGCTGTCATCGGTTTGAGTCATAAAACCGCACCTGTGGACGTACGTGAAAAACTCAGCGTTCCCGATACGCAGATGGAAGCAGCGATTCATAACCTCTGCAATTATCCCCATATCCAAGAAGCGACAATCCTCAGCACCTGCAATCGGCTAGAGATTTATATCGTGACACCAACAGCCGATCGAGGCGTACAGGATGCGATCCAATTTCTGGCAGAATTTAGTAAGCTACCACTCAAAGATCTCAAACAGCATTTATTTACCCTCCTCCATAAAGATGCGGTGATGCACTTAATGCGCGTCGCTGGGGGGTTAGATAGTCTAGTTTTGGGTGAGGGACAAATCCTGTCACAAGTCAAACAAACCCAAAAAATTGGACAGCAGTATCAAGGGATGGGACCGATTCTCAATCGGTTATTCCGACAAGCATTAACTGCGGGGAAAAGAGTCCGCACGGAGACGAGTATCGGTACGGGTGCGGTCTCGATCAGTTCGGCTGCGGTAGAATTGGCACATATGAAAGTCGGTAATTTTGCTAATCATCGAGTCGCAATTCTCGGTGCTGGTAAAATGTCCAGACTACTGGTACAGCACCTGATCTCTAAAGGTTCTACCGATATTACGATTTTAAATCGATCTGTAAAACGCGCTGAAGATCTCAAACAGATGTTTACCGCGATCGATTTGCAACTGCAACCGATGAGCGATATGATGACGGCAATATCGACTTCAACGATCGTTTTTACCAGTACCTCCGCAACGGAGCCATTATTAAATGCGGCTAAATTAGCAGCCGTACTAGATCCGCATCACTCCCTGATGATTTTCGACATCTCCGTACCGCGTAATGTCGATAGCGATGTGAATACCCTCACAAATATTCAAGCCTTTAATGTAGACGATCTCAAAGCCGTCGTAGCCCAAAACCAGGAACGCCGACAGCAAATGGCTCAAGAAGCCGAAGGTATCCTCGACGAAGAAGTAGGTAACTTCGATAGCTGGTGGCAATTGTTGGAAACCGTCCCCACAATGAACTGTTTGCGAGATAAAATGGAGAATATTCGGACGCAAGAGTTAGAAAAAGCTCTATCCAGATTGGGATCTGAATTTGGTGAACGTCATCAAGAAGCGATCGAAGCCTTGACTAAAGGGATTATTAATAAAATTCTCCACGATCCATTATTGCAACTCCGCGCTCAAGAAGATATCAACACTCGTCGCAAAGCCCTGCAAACACTTCAGGTATTATTCAACCTCGACAGCGAACAGATTAGTGCAAATACTAATGTCTAGATAATTGTAAGGTGTGTTAGGCGCAAGGGGTAACGCACCAAAAAACATGACGATCTCGAATTCCTCTCTACTAGTGCAAGCTATGAGAACGTGCGTTATGGCTAACGCCTAACACACCCTAAGAATTGCTATCCCTAAAGCCTAAATGGATATATCGATCGAACGTGCTATCGCTACCTATTTTAGTCAATGGCTGGCAGCACATGCCTATTTAGCTTGGATTATTTCCCATCCCCTACCTAGTTTTGGTTTGTTCTTGCTGACAATCTTCTCTCTGTGGGGGCTAATTAAGGCAGTAGGACGGGGGATCGAGCAAATATGGCTATTTCTACTGACAACACCATTTAAACTGCTGCTGGTAATTTTTAGACCGATCTGGAGTTCGATTCGGCGAATATTTGGGCACAATAATTTTAGCGACGAACAGCAACGCTCCCTAGTGATGCCAAATACAGCACCAGAGCAGATCGACCGCATTATCGATCGACTGCATCGTCTCAATCAAGAACAAGAGATCCTGTTACGAGAACTATCCGCACTTGCAGATCCGGCCTCAGTACGATCGGCAGAAGGAATAGTATCAGATACTCAGTACAGAGATCTGTCAGCTAAGTTACCGAAATTTAACTAACTATGGTCTCTGTTAACTACTACTGTCTAGATAGATATGCGATAATTAACATGTGAATATATAAATATGGATCGGGTAGCACTACTTGACTTTGCTAAAACCTTTTACCAAAACATTAAAATTGCACGATTTGAATTCAGTGGAAAGATTAATTAACGTACACATCGAGAAATTGCCTGAAGGCTACTACCTAGCCACTTCCGATGCTTTGCCTGGATTGATTGCTCAAGCTCCAAGTCTCTCTGAAACGCTAGAAATTGCCCAGGATGTTGCCAAACAACTGCTTGCTGCAATGGCGGATCGAAATCAGCTAGTCGAATGTTTCCCGATGCTAGCGGACGAATTTGATTGTCCGCTCATACTAACTAGATAATAGGTGAGATGGGCAGGTTATCGGGATTCAGATATCGTGAAGTAGCGAAAGTGTTGCGAGTCTATGGATTCGCACTCGATCGTCAAGCTTCTGGCAGCCACGAAATCTGGTTTAATAACGACAGTGGCAAATATACCACTGTCCCCAATCACAATGGTGATATGCCCGAAGGCACTCTCCGCCAAATCCTCAAACAAACGGGGATTGAGGCGGATGATTTTTTGTATCGGACTAGGGGATAGGAGTGACACATACCCAACTTTTCGGAGAAATCATGGATCGGCACAAAATTTAGTAGGGGTAATTCATGAATTACCCCTACCCTAAATATTAGAAATTTCCGCTCAATCTAGATCGTTGCCGAACTTAGCAACGCCATTACTTACTTAATGTCATTTCATGTTAAGGATCTCACCATTCAAAGATTGCTAGCTCCGCTCTCACACCGCCCTCAAATGAATTTGGGGCTAATAGCAAAAGTTCGTTAAAACGAACTGCCAAATTGATTAGTTCGTTTTAACGAACTTGAGCTATTAGCCCGAACTTCTAGTTCAGGGCGGTGTTTGAACGGAGCAGATAGATTTTCCTTATCCCGAACTCAGGTTACTTACCAACCGATTTGAGTTTCTTTCTCATCCGTAGTGCTGTCGTACCGCCAACCAATGTACCGATAACGGTAAAAGGTTCGGGAACAGAGGTAGCCGCAGCACTAGCAGTGCCAAATGTGACATTATCAAACAATCTGAGATACCCGCTGGTAGGGCGTACAAAAAAATAAAGAATATTTTGAGTAGAAGTAATGCCAATAAATTGACGACTGTGAGTGAGATATTGATAGTTGAGCGGAATATCTACTGTAATTGTCTCAAACGATGATGCGCTACCTGATATATAGTTACTCAAGCCGAAATCAAATGTGAATCGATCAAAGCCCGTTATTGCAGGAGCAAGGCTCATAAAATCGATGCCAACCGCATTTACCCCAGTGGGTAAATTCCGTAGATCTACTAGCAACCCTCTTAATGGATTGATGCTAAGAACTGCGCCAGATCCCCAATTATATTGACTCGCATACGCTGAATCTACAACCAGGCTTGAGTAAGTACCATTACCATATACATCGTAGTTAGCAATCCCAACTCCTGAAATATTCTGTAAATTGGTAGTGACAGAACCTCCTGCTGGAGCTATTCCTTCAAAGTCGATATTTGTCAGTCCAGTCGTATTTGCTTGAAAGGATGCCAAATCTGTAAACTGTACTGTCGCTGCTTGGGCTGAATTTGTAGCAGCTAACAAGGATAGGGAAGCTACTGTAGCGGTACACAAATTAAGTACGATGCGATGCGATGCGATGCGATGGATGTTTTCACAAAAGTACTCGTGTTGGGGTTATGAAAAAGAACGATACAGAAAGAAAGGTCATTTGTCTACCTTTGTATTTATGTTTCCCAAAATTCATCGCTCGTTAACAAGCACCGTTACGATTTAGATTACATGGACTAGACCGAACTCGATCGATATCCTTTAAAATAGAGATAGTCACACCAGCGATCGAATCTCGCCATCGGCAACTATGACTCAATCGCAAAATCCAGAAGACAGGGATCGGCAAGCAGATCGTGAGTTGAGAGCTTTAAACCGCAGAGTAGACAGACTAGAATATACTCAGGTATCGCCCCAAGAGTTTCGACAAGCCTTTGAGCGGGTTTATGAAGAGATCGACGATCTTCATGACGAGGTAAGAGCGGCGAATGAAAAAATCGATCGAGTGAGCGTCAGGCTCGATTCTATTGATGCTAAATTCGATATTGTCATGCGTCATATTACTGGACAAGGAAACGTTTAGGTACCGGAAGATCTCCACTATTACTAATATTTATATACTAATGAAGCTGTAAGTAGATAAAACGAGAGGTCTGCTGTATACTCTTTGACATAGCAATGTGAGTCTCTCCTTACTCCTTACTCCCCACACCCATCCACCCTCTACCCCTCATGCTCGGTTCTACCCAATTTGAAAGCCTAGAACAGGCATTAAAGCATTATTTTGGGTATGATAAGTTTCGATCGGGACAACGGGAAATTATTACTACGGCTTTAGCTAATCGGGACTTATTAGTAATTATGCCAACGGGTGGTGGTAAGTCTCTGTGTTTTCAGTTACCCGCACTCTTAAAGCAGGGCGTGACGATTGTTGTATCGCCATTGATTGCCTTGATGCAAGATCAAGTTCAGCAACTGGCAGATAATGGGATTCCAGCTACTTTTTTAAATAGTAGCATTACGACAGAAGAAAGACGCGATCGAGCCGCAGCAATTTACAATGGTGAGATTAAGTTATTATATGTCGCACCCGAACGTTTGAATCAGGAATTTATTAGCAATTTTCTGGTAGATTTACATCAAGAAGTTGGAATTGCTGGATTTGCGATCGATGAGGCTCATTGTGTCTCGGAATGGGGTCACGATTTTCGTCCTGACTATCGAAAACTATCTCAATTACGCCACTATTTCCCCAAAGTTCCTTGGTTGGGTTTGACAGCTACTGCAACCGATCGAGTCCGCCAGGATATAATTAAGCAGCTAGATCTCAAAGATCCAGATGTTCATGTTGCTAGTTTTAATCGTCCTAATTTATATTATGAGGTGCGTCGTAAAAGTACCACTCCATACAAAGAACTACTCGCGCAGGTAAAACAGTCGGAAGGATCGGGAATTATCTACTGTCTGAGTCGAAAAAAAGTAGATGAACTGACAACGAAACTTCAACATGATGGTATTAAAGTTTTACCTTACCATGCGGGGTTAGATAGTCAAACACGAACTAATAATCAGAATAGTTTTATCCGCGATGATGTGCAGTTAATGATCGCCACAGTCGCCTTTGGGATGGGAATTAATAAACCCGATGTGCGGTTTGTGATTCACTACGATCTACCGCGAAATATTGAAGGTTACTATCAAGAATCTGGACGAGCTGGACGGGATAGCGAACCCGCTCATTGTACTCTATACTTTGGGATGGGCGATATTAAGACGATCGAGTATTTAATTGCCCAAAAAGTCGATCGAGAAACTGGGTTAGCACTCGAAGAAGAACAGCTAATTGCCAAACAACAATTGCGCCGCGTAATTAATTATGCAGAAGCCACTGAATGTCGCCGGATTATTCAATTGGGCTACTTTGGTGAGAGCTTCCCTGGTAACTGCGACAACTGCGATAACTGTAAATATCCTAGACCGATTTCCGACTGGACGATCGAATCCCAAAAACTATTATCATGTATCGCTAGATTTGATAAGCAGGGGCGAAATTTTGGATTAGCTCACACGATTGATGTGCTGCGCGGATCTAAAAACGATAAAGTATTAAAAAATGGACATGATACCCTCTCCACATATGGCATTGGTAAAGATCGTACCGCCAATGAGTGGCGAATGTTGGGTCGATCTCTAATTCATCAAGGCTTAGTTGATGAAACTAGCGACGGTTATTCAGTATTGAAACCCAACGCTTTGAGCTGGGAAATTCTTACCAAAGGGCGCAAAGTCGAAATTGCGATTGCGCCAACTCTACCCACCGCCGAAACCCAAGATGTCAGTACGAATACCGCCGAAATTCAGTCTCTATACAACCGTCTCCAAAAACTCCGCAAACAATACGCCGATGCGAATAAAGTTCCACCCTACGTCATCTTCGCCGATTCCAGTCTCAGACTAATGGCACAACAACAACCCCAAACCCTCGCCCAATTCGCCCAAATATCCGGCGTAGGGGCACGAAAACTCGCTCAGTATGGGGAAATGTTCACAGGCGAAATCAGAGCCTTTAGAGCCGAATCTGGCTTGTCTGTTCAAACTGAATCAGATCCCACGCCGCCGTTACCTGTCGCTCGCGCCAGGAAAAGTGACGTATCCAATACCCACTTAGAAACGTTGGATTTTTATCAACGGGGGATGAGCATCACCGAAATCGCCGCAAAAAGATCGATGCGGGACAATACGATTTTCGATCATCTGCTGAAATTAATGGAATGCGGCTATGAAGTCAAGATCGATCGAATTGTATCACTCGAAAAGGCAACTGCGATCGAGCAAGCAATTAATGCCGTCGGAGCCGAACTACTCACCCCGATTAAAGCACATCTTGGGGATGACTATAGCTATGAAGAAATTAAGATAGTCAGGGCTAGACTGAATCTTAAAATGAGGGAAGTTGGGAGTTTGGAGTAGAGATGCAAATGTCTTCCCACTTTCCTGAAACTCCCGACACCCTCATCTCAACAATTTAAAGATTCGCTCTTTAATTTTTAGGAGGACTGCTTAAGAGAGAGCTATTAAATGGATTAGGTAAATCTCTGGTAATAACAGGTTCGCTACCACGTTGACGGATTGCGTCTTTATAGATTTTGTCTACAGACTGAGTATCAGCGAGAGCTTCATGATCGGGATAGCTCAAACCAAAGAATAGTACTGCTTGACGATCGATTCCAGTGTTGCGATAGATATCGCCAGACTTGTTAAATAAAGCCTTGGTAATTGTATCACCGATCGCGTCGGGAGCTGATTGAGCCTGCGCTTGGGTTGCAAAACAACTAGTCATTGCTACGACTACTGCTACAAAACCGATAGCATTCAATTTTATCATGAGTTTAACCTCTATATCACTTGTTTACATTATTCAACCGATCGATGACTAAATCAGGAACATTAGAGAGTTGAAAGTTGAAAGTGGATGGTGGATAGTGGATGGTGAAGAAAAAGTTTCACATCTTACTCTCCCCAACACCTCCACACCCCTACTCTCCTAAATTATGAAGTCATCTGTTGGCAATATTCCCTACTCAACGATCGATCTAACTACTTTGCGCCAACATTTACTAGATTTGCTCTGTAAGTTGGCTTATAAGGAAGGAGATTTCGTCTTATCTTCTGGTCAAAAAAGTACTTACTATATCAATGGTAAACAAGTAACCCTGCATCCTGAAGGTGCTGTAGCCACTGCGCGCATCTTGCTATCGATGCTACCCGCCGATACCGATGCGGTAGCTGGATTGACACTCGGTGCAGATCCGATCGTGTCGGGCGTAAGTGTGGTATCTGTCTATGAAGGTAAATCTATTCCCGCATTAATTATTCGCAAAGAAGCTAAAGGACATGGTACCCAAGCTTATATCGAAGGAGCAACCCTCAAACCAGGTGCGAAGGTAGTCGTTTTAGAAGATGTGGTGACAACCGGACAATCGGCAATGAAAGCCGTAGAAAGGCTCAGAACTGCCGGTTATAGTGTCGATCGAGTGCTAACATTAGTCGATCGAGAACAAGGTGGTGCCCAATTCTACGCTGCTCAGGGATTGCAGTTTGAGACGATATTTACCATCCGAGATTTACAGGCTAGATATCGAGAGCTGTCATTACCTATGTAGTTAAATCGAGCATAGCGGAATCAGGGTAGGGGTAATTAAAGAATAATGGCCTCTATCCTAAATTTTAGGGGATTGCAGCTAGTACTCGGCGGCGTAAATAACATTACTATTTGGGGCAAAGGGGGGATTTGAATCCCCATCGATCCAAATGGGTACCCTAATTTTGAGTAGCAATCGATCGTTAGCTATAAATTTCTAGGAGTAGTTTCATGTCTCTATTTGAATATCGCCCTTATATTGACGGGTTACGCGCGATTGCAGTCAGCTCTGTTTTGCTGTTTCATTTTCACAAAAATCTACTCCCTGGGGGATTTGTCGGCGTTGATGTCTTTTTCGTTATTTCAGGATATTTAATCGCCTCGATTATTATTGGCGAGTGCGAAAATGGTCAGTTTAGCTTTTTGCGGTTTTACCAACGGCGCATTTCCCGCATATTTCCAGCCTTTTTTCTAGTATCGCTCGTCACATTAATTGCAGCATCCTGTTTATACACATCCCAGGATTTTGCTTCTGCTGGGGCGGTGATGATGGCAGCAGCCTTATCTGTAGCCAATCTCAAGTTGATGCTCCAGGGAAATTATTTCGAGTTATCACCCGATGCTCAACCTTTGCTCCATTTTTGGTCCCTATCGCTTGAGGAGCAATTTTACTTTGTATTTCCGTTAATTGTTTATCTGGCATTTCGGCTGAAAGTGACACGCCACAACCTGGCGTTTATCCTGATTGCGCTCGCTGCAATGAGTTTTGTCGGTTGCATTGCCCTCACTACCAAAAATCCCACCTGGGCATTTTATTTATTACCGACAAGAGCTTGGGAACTGCTGGCGGGATGTATACTAGCAACCTATCGTCCAGAGCAACGCAGCGGAAATCCACGTTTGGAAGGGATACTCTCAAATCTGGGATTGCTATCGATCTTTATTTCTGTTGTGGCGATTAATGAAGGGATGCCATTTCCAGGGTTTGTCGCAGCACTACCTGTATTTGGCACCGTTTTGTTTCTGGGCTACTCCAAAAATAGGCAAAGTATCGCCGAACGATGGTTGTCCCATCCATCCCTGGTGCTAGTCGGAAAAATGTCATATTCTTTATATCTATGGCATTGGCCGATCTTTTGCTTTGTTGATTATGCTCTGTACACGAGATCGTTTATCATTCGATCGATCTTAAAAATCTGCCTAACTCTTGTTTTTTCGGTCGTGTCATATCGTTGGTTCGAGAACCCTATTCGATCGTATCTAAATAAACCTAAACAACGAGTTTTCAATTTCGCGATTTTTGCAATTGGCGCGATCTCCTTTGTCGCAATTGGATTTTTAATTAGTAGTAATAACTATATCAATGCCAGTTTCGATAAAGTCAAAGACGGTGGTGTCGCTTTTAACTCAACCTCGTCCAAGCCAGTAGTCGTATTGATGGGAGACAGTCAAGGATCGATGTATGGACGAACCGTCAAAGAAATTGCTGATGAAATGGGTTTAAGAACTCATGTGCTTAGTGTTGCAGCCGGAGATCCACTGCCTAACGCACAATTATACGAGGATTCGTTGTTATTCATCAACCGTAATAACCCAGAAA
Source organism: Chamaesiphon sp. VAR_48_metabat_135_sub (assembly GCF_031418915.1). NCBI lineage: Bacteria > Bacillati > Cyanobacteriota > Cyanophyceae > Gomontiellales > Chamaesiphonaceae > Chamaesiphon > Chamaesiphon sp. VAR_48_metabat_135_sub. The sequence goes on from NZ_JANOJV010000186.1 coordinate 35,062, forward strand.
TTACGATTTTTGCGGCTGATTGGGCGAAAAAAATTGGTAACAATAGAAAGCGATTTGAAATAGCATTATCTGCGCTACTCGAAAAGTCGCAGCACGTAATTGTGATAGCACAACCACCAGCTTTACCCAAATATGCATCGCGACAGCATATTCGTGAGTCTGGTCAACAGCCGATTTTTGAAGATGTTAAATCTTCGCAGCTTCGCAAAGAGACAAATACATTTTTGCTTTCACATCGCAATCGTCGAGTGCATGTTTTAGATATTAATTCTCTATTTGAAAAACCAGATGGATCGATCCGGTTCACAGGTTCCCAAGGTCAGCAGATTTATAACGATGCTGGGCATCTTGCTGGTTATGGCAGTAACATGGCTAAACAGCTAATTGTGAGTGAGATTTCCCAAATCCTGGCATTGCCATCGGATCGGGGTAAGGTAACTGCATCCAAATAACTAGACAATGAATATTTACACCATCTTCCAGCAAACAAATCTTCAGCGCGTTAGCGATGGGGAGATCGTACCGATGATCAGTGGGTGTGAGACAGCTAGGCGGCTGCTAGTCATCGTTTGTCCGCAATTAGGTGATTTTGATAGTCTCGAATATGCTTGGTGGCTCCAACGGGAACGTGGGCAACTGGAATCTATGGGTGTCGCCGTGCGAATGGTGGGCATTGGCGATCGATCTGCTGGCAAAAAGTTCTGTGAATTTACGGAATTCCCCGCCGAATATTTATTTGTTGATGCTCATGCCGAGCTACATTCTCAGCTCGATCTTTATGCTGGTTTATCACTCAAACTACCCAGCTTTTCAGCAACCCAAAATGCTTGGGTTAACCTCATCTTAATGTGTGCGGGGATTGGCAGTCCTGGCACTCTGCGCGAGGTATTTCGCGGATATAGAGGCGATCGATCTGCGCCACAATTAATTGCCGATGAAGAGATTATTAATGCCAAACCATTACCACCAATCGCCGGATCTTTTTTTAAATTAGCAGGTGGGAGTGGTTTTCAAAGACCATTTGAATTGGCAACATTGAGACTCCGAAATATGGCAGAGGTGCTGGGTAATTGGCAAACTTATGTACCCGATCCCACTTACCTCACCCAGCGGGGTGGTACCTTCTTATTTGACAATCGAGAGGTGCTATTATACGAACATCGCGATCGCGGTATTCTGGGGTTTGCTGCCAATATGAACCAACCGCTCTCATTTCTGGACTCAAATCTATCCCGCACTGAAGTTAGTTAGCGAAGAACGTATGTGCTCGCGGAGATGTTTGCATGACGATCTAGAACACACCCAATTAGGTAAGTAAGAATTACAATTCGATCGAAACAGTAGCTTTTCGCGCTGTTACGACTTCACACTTACGAGGCACCTCCAATGCGTTTTATTCACTCTGGAATTAGTTTCACAATCGCACTATGTGGACTGAGTGCTAACAATCTGACTGCTATTGCGGCACCATCACCAGCGGCTCTCCAGATTCAGGCTCCAAGTTCTAGCCTAGTAATGCTCCAAGAAAGCAAAAATCCCACGAGCGAAAAAACAGTCATTGAAGGTAATGGGGTGGGATTTACAGTACCCGCAGGATTTAAAGGTGGACTACCTTCTAGTGCCGATACTAAAGCTATTACCTCCGAAGCTGCGAAGATGTTTCCATCGATGGCTTCGATGATGCAGGCTTTCGATAACGATCCTGGATTTTTCAGGGCAATTGCCATTAATACTGCCAAAGAAGGGAATCCCGATCTCGTTCTCGTCACCCGTTTACCGATTCCCGCAAATGTGCCATTGTCATATATCCAGGAGATGATGACGAAATTGATGCCCTCAATGCTCCCACCTCAGTTTAAGCTAGTCAGTACCAAAACCGTCACTATTGGCTCGCGCCAAATTGTCCAGTTGACAGTAGATGCGAATATTCAAGGCTCCAAAATTAAGGAATCGATCGGGTTGTTTAAGCAAGGAGATGAGGTATTTCAAGTAACTTATGTATATGCTCAGGAGAATTCTCAACAAGCTATTCCCATCTTCGAGCAAATAATTAATACTTTTCAAGCTACCCCCAAAGCACCAGTTCCCAGCCAACCAATCTAGAATAACTCGTAACTACTCTCTTTCCATCGAGAATCGTTTACGCTTCCCTAACTTCTAAGGCAACATAGATCGCCAAACTGCCGTCAGTAATAGTGATAGTTGTTAAAATTAATTTAGCTATCATTGCTCCGACTCACATCACTCATTAGGGAAAAGATTTATGTTCGCTAGAGTAGTTTCACTCAGACAGTGGTTGCAACGACGGTGGTTATATCCCTGCATCTCTATACTTACAATCGGTTTTGTCACTGTGAGTCAACCACAGATCGGGCAAGCTGCTGAATGGTGGCAATTACTGATTCAAGGTGCCCAAATCGTGCAGTTGTCTAATATGTCCGATGCACAAGAAGCTAGTTTAGGCTTGCAGACTAATCAATCTTTACTGAGTGGCAAAGTTCAAGTCTCTCAGAATCAAGCTGTTAATAGTTATATCGATCGAATCGGTCAAAAATTAGCCAGAAATAGTGCCAGACCAAATATTAGATATACCTTCCAAGTTGTCGAAGACGATGCGATCAATGCGTTCGCGACGATGGGTGGATTTGTCTATATCAATACTGGTACGATTAAAGCCGCAGACAATGAAGCCCAGTTAGCTGGCGTAATTGGTCATGAAATTGGCCATATTACTGGTCGCCATGCAGTCCAACATCTCAAGCAAGCAGCGATTACCCAAGGGATTAGTTCCTTAGCCGGGGTCGATCGAGATACATACGTCCAGATGGCGGTACAATTAGCTTTGACACTTCCAAATAGCCGTCAAGATGAATATGATGCCGATCGACGTGGCTTGACAACGATGATTCGGACTGGTTATGCACCCACTGCGATGCCTGAGTTTATGAAGAAACTCATGCGAGGTAATTCGGCTCCAGAATTCCTTAGCAGTCACCCAGCGGTGAGCGAACGAGTGAATAATCTCCAAAAGATGATTTCTCCAGCTTATAAAAGTCGGACTGAGGGCTTAAATGCTAATACTTACAAACAAAATTTACGCAGTTTCTTTTAGCAGCAGTCAGCTCATTCCGCTGGGATTTTTAAATTTGGAATTGCCAGATCTTGCAGATAACTACTGACAAGGGCTAATCTTGTATGGTAAAATTATAGGTTTGTGGCACTATCTCAAATATAGCTTAGAAAGCTTAAATAGAAATTTATATGGCAAAGCGCATACAGTTAGTTTTAACCCAAGATGTTCGTAAATTGGGCAAAAATGGCGATTTAGTTGAAGTAGCACCTGGTTATGCTCGGAACTATCTCCTCCCCCAAAAAATTGCTGCAAATGTCACTCCTGGCATCCTCAAGCAAGCCGAAAAGCGTCGCGAAGTCGAACGTCTCCGCTTACTCGCATTGAAAGAAGTCGCTCAAACTCAAAAAGCAGCAATTGAGAAAGTTGGTAAATTCTCGATTTCCAAGCAGGTTGGTGAAAACGATGCAATTTTTGGTACTGTCACCACCGCTGAAGTCGCCGAAGTCATCAAAGCAGTTACTGGACAAGAAATTGATAAACGCGACATCACTATCCCAGATGTAGCTAAAATCGGTACCTACAGAGCTGAACTCAAGCTTCACCCTGAAGTTGTCGTCACTGTCGAGATCGAAGTCGTCTCTAAGTAATTTTAGCTTCTATCGACTGAATCAGGCTGCACCCGCAGCCTATTTTTATATCTAACATATTTTTAGTACGCTAGTGCTACCAGTAGCTGGCCGTAGCAGTAGGGTGTGTTGGCGATAGCGTAACGCACCATTATTAGTGAAGCCTCAATCCAACCGACTGGAAAAAGATTTGTCTTTAAACATTTCTGGCAAGATGGGCGGGTTTAAATTAAATCTTTAGCTTCGTTCGAGTCAATAGTATAAACCCGCCCCTACAGATATTACATGTCAGATACACCTAGCTTTCGATCGACAAGTCTGATTCCTCCCCAGAATATTGAGGTTGAGGAAGCCATTCTAGGGGGTATCTTACTAGATCCAGAGGCGATCGGACGGGTAGCCGAAAAACTAGTTCCAGAAGCCTTTTATATTCCCACTCATACAGATATTTATAAAGCAGCCTTAGCTCTAAATGCTCAAGGTAAGCCAACAGATTTACTAACTATTACCGACTGGTTGATCGACCAAAATCAACTCGATAAAATTGGCGGACAGGCGAAATTAATTCAATTATTAGAAAGAACGGTTAGTGCTGTAAATATCGATTCCCTCGCTGTACTTGTGATGGATAAATATATCCGGCGCGAACTAATTAAAGCAGGTACAGAAGTCACTCAATTGGGCTACGCAGCCGATCGACCCCTGGAAATTGTTCTGGATGAGTCGGAACAACAAATTCTGAATTTGACCCAGGCTAGACCCAAGCAAGGGTTAACTCCGATTAAAGAAATTATTAAGACCACCTATCAAGATATTCAAGATCGTCACGATCAACTTATCCCACCTGGATTGACAAGCGATTTTAGCGATTTAGATGGAATGACAGGCGGATTTCAACGATCGGATCTAATTATTATAGCTGGTCGTCCGTCAATGGGGAAATGTCTGGCTTATGATTCCCAAATCGTGCTAGCTGATGGATCGATCTCGACCATCGAACAATTATATCATCAGCAACAAGCAGAGATTTTAACTCTCAATAATAACTGGCAATTTAGTCTGACTAAACCATCTGCATATGTTGATGATGGTGTTAAACCAGTGTTCAAAGTTACGACGAGGTTGGGTAGATCGATCGAAACCACAATTACCCATCCTTATTTAACATTAGACGGTTGGCAACCATTATCAGCATTACAAGTAGGGGATAAAATAGCTATTCCTAGAATAATCCCTGTATTTGGCAAAGAATTAATTCGAGAGTGTGAGGTTAAACTATTAGGCTATCTGATTGGTGATGGCTGTTTGACTCAAAGCAGAGTTATTTTTACTAATATTAATCCACTTATCCAAGCAGACTTTACGGCTGCTGCGATAGAATTTGGCGATCTTAAAGTTCGAGTAGAAACATCAAATGGAACTCGTGCGGCAAGTTTATTCGTTACAGCCAATTTAGAACAATCTCAAATCAATCGACAACAATTTGGAGTAAGACTAAAACAGCTTTTAGAAATTAGGAGCAAAATTTCAGACAGACAACTTGCTCAGGAAATTGGAGTTAGTCCATCTTTACTTTATCAATGGCAAACAGGAATTTCTGCTCCTACGCCAGAAATGTTAAACCGATTATGCGAACAACTGAAAATAGATCCCACTGAATTAGTCGAACCAGATCTAGATATTAGTTCTGATAATAGTTTGCTGTGTTGGCTCAGATCGATTGGTTTAGCAGAGCAGACAGCGCATCATAAATTTGTACCCGATTTTATCTTTACACTTAAAAAATCGTTAGTAGCATTATTTATCAATCGTTTATTTGCTACAGATGGTTGGGCTTCGGTACTTACCAGTGGACAAGCACAGCTAGGATTTACTTCTGTTAGTGAGAAATTAGCACGCCAAGTTCAACATCTATTATTAAGATTTGGGATTATAACTCAACTCAGATATAGATGCGTCAAGTATAAACAAGAGCGACATGATGCTTGGCAATTAGATCTTACAGATGCTCGCTCGATTTTTACATTTATTACAGAGATTGGGATATTTGGCAAAGAAACGGCAATAGCACAAGTTCGAGAAGTATTATTAACTAAAAAATATCAAACTAATCGAGATCTAATCCCGATATCAGTTTGGCAAAATCTTAATATTGCGAGAGGAAATGAAAGTTGGCAATCAGTAGCTACCTGTACAGGTATTGCGGGTACATCTAATATTCATGTTGCTAAAAGAGCACCAACACGAGATAGATTGCTACAATTAGCAACTGCTGTTAACTATTCAGATCTCAAAGATTTAGCAACTAGTCAAGTATACTGGGATGAGATTGTCTCGATCGAATATACTGGTGAAAAGCAAGTATACGATCTAACTATTCCTGGTACTCACAACTTTGTTGCTAACGATATCTGTGTTCATAATACTGCGATCAGTTTGAATATTGCCTATAATATGGCAAAACTCCATCAACTCCCAGTATTAGTATTTAGCTTGGAAATGTCCAAGGATCAATTGGTACAAAGATTGATTGCTAGCGAGGCGGGAGTAGATAGCAATCGCTTACGTGCTGGGCGAATTAGTCCGAATGAATGGGACTCTGTATATAAAGCAGTAGACAGAATTTCTGAGCTACCAATTTATATCGATGACAATGCCAGTATGATGCTGATGGAGATGCGAAGTCAAGCACGAAAATTGCAAGCCGAGCATGGTGGAACGTTGGGATTAATTATGATTGATTACCTACAATTGATGGAAGGTAGCAGTGATAATCGCGTGCAAGAAATATCGAAAATTACCCGTGGTTTAAAAGGATTAGCACGGGAATTACAGGTACCATTGATTGCTTTGTCGCAATTAAGTCGAGGTGTAGAAGCCAGAAATAATAAGCGTCCAATGATGTCAGATTTGAGAGAGTCAGGTTGTTTAACTGGCGATACCTTAATTACCCTAGCTGACACTGGTATTCAGATTCCTATTCGCGATTTAGTTGATAAATCTAATTTTGCGGTATGGGCACTAGATGAAACAACGATGCAACTTGAACGAGCAGTTGTCAGCCATGCTTTTGCGACTGGAGTTAAGCCAGTATGGAAATTACAAACACAGTCAGGTAGAACAATTAGAGCAACCGCTAATCATCAATTTCTAACTATTCACGGTTGGAAGAGATTAGATGAATTAACAATTGATGACAGACTAGCAGTACCTAGAAAAAATCTTTGTCCCAACTTAGAACAATCGATGAAGGATGGGGAACTCGCTTTGTTAGGGCACTTAATTGGTGATGGATGCACTTTACCCCGCCATAGTATTCAATATACGACTAGAGAGCCAGATTTAGCTCAAATAGTAGCAAACTTAGCAACGGAAATATTTGGAGATCGGATTATTCCAAGAATTCAACAGGAACGAGATTGGTATCAGGTATATCTAAGTGCAGGATTCCGGCTAACGCACAATGTTAGAAATCCTATTGCTCAATGGCTAGATAGTCTAAGTGTCTTTGGACTACGTTCCCATGAAAAATTTGTACCAGATCGAGTTTTTTCTCAGCCTCAAGCTGCGATTAGTTTGTTTATACGCCATTTGTGGAGTACGGATGGTTGTATTTACATCAATAAAGATTACTTGAATAGTAAAGAGACTAATCAAAATATTTACCCTGCGATTTATTATTCATCCAGTAGTTATAGATTAGCCGCTAATGTACAATCTCTTCTGTTGAGATTAGAAATTAATGCTACGTTACGCACAGTTCCTCAGACGAGTACAGGCAGAAATCAATATCATGTATCTGTGAGTGGCAAGCATGACATGGAAAGATTTATTACTTTGGTAGGTGCTGTCGGGGAGTACAAGCGAAAATCTCTTTCTCAAATTGCTGATTATCTCAGCAACAAAACAGCAATTACTAATCGCGATATCATCCCTCATGATTTTTGGCGAATGTATGCTGTGCCTGCAATGAAGGAATCTGGATTGACTAATAGAGAATTTCAATTACAGTTAGGGAATAATTATTGCGGGACTAGTTTGTACAAACATAATGTTAGCCGTGAACGAGCATCAAAAATAGCTACTATTACTAAATCGATCGAAATCGAAAAGCTAGCTAATAGCGATGTTTATTGGGATAAGATTGTGGCGATTGCTCCTGATGGCGAATCGGATGTGTACGATCTGACGGTACCGCAATTTCACAATTTCATTGCTAATAATATCATCGCGCACAACTCGATCGAACAGGATGCAGATTTAATTATGATGCTTTATCGTGATGCTTATTATAATCCCGATACACCCGATCGAGATATTACAGAATTAATTATTACTAAGCATCGAAATGGCCCAACTGGAGTAGTAAAATTAGTCTTCGATCCGGCTTTGACTAAGTTCAAGAATTTGGCACGCCCGATGAATTAGCACGGATCGAAACCAAACTAACACGTCAACACCTTAGAAATGTTGGCTTTCATTCTTCAACCCAACCTACCGTAGAAAGATTTATCCCTCAATTAGAATCGAAACAGTGAGCAAATTATTAACTATTAGTGGTAAAAGTTTTGACTGGGGTAGTCGAACGTATATTATGGGCGTGTTGAATGTCACGCCTGATAGTTTTAGCGATGGGGGACAATTTCAGGCGGTGAATGCGGCGATCGATCGAGCTGCCAAAATGGTAATCTCAGGTGTAGATATCATCGATATTGGTGGGGAATCTACGAAGCCAGGGGCGATACCTGTAGATATAGAGACGGAATTGGCGCGGGTGATTCCAGTAATTAACGCAATTCGTCAGCATCCTGAAGTTCGGGATATCCCCATCTCGATCGATACCACTAAATCAGTCGTTGCTCAAGCAGCGATTGCGGCTGGTGCGGATATTGTCAATGATGTGTCGGGTGGTGAAGCTGACAGTCGGATGTTTGCGACTGTCGCAAAATTGGGCGTACCCTATATCATGATGCACATGCGCGGTACGCCAATGACGATGCAACAGATGACTGAGTATGGGGATGTGGTTGGAGAGATTATCGCTTTTTTTGAGACGCAGATCGATCGAGCCATCAAGTCAGGAATCAGTCGATCCGATATTATCATCGATCCAGGGATTGGGTTTTCAAAAACCTACGACCAGAATATCGCATTAATCCGTCAGCTCGACAAATTTCAGATCCTCGATCTGCCCCTATTAGTCGGTGTATCGCGTAAAAGCTTCATTGGTAAGGTTTTGAGTCAACCAAACCCCGAACGACGGTTGTGGGGCACAGCAGCCGCTTGCTGTGCATCAATTGCGGGCGGTACAGACATCCTGCGGGTTCATGATGTTGCGGAAATGGTGGATGTGAGTAGAGTGGCGGATGTAATGTTTAGATCTTAGATTTGGATGAGTAAATTTCTAGTGATGTGGGGGAAAGGGGTTGGTGATATTCGCTTCGTTCGAGTACCGCCAACGACTAAAGTCGCTGATTAACAGGATTGGTATTAATCGAGCGAATCGATCGATAATTAAAGATATGGACACAACCAGGTATATAGACAACAATTGTGCAGATTGACTCATCGCTTGCGAATATATTGACTCCGACGGCGATTGCGCTGGGTAACTTTGACGGGATTCATCGGGGTCATTTGGAGGTGATTCGACCTGTATTAGAATGGGATAATGCTGATGTTTATAAAACAGTGGTGACGTTCGATCCGCATCCCCAGCAATATTTTACCGAACAACAACGACAATTACTTACGCCCCATCAAGAGCGGGAAATAATTTTAGAACAGTTGGGGATTCAACAACTGATTTTATTACCATTCGATCGAGACTTGGTGAAATTATCGCCCCAGGAATTTGTCGATCGAATTCTATCGCAACAATTACAAGCTAAATTTATTAGTGTGGGTGAGGATTTTCGGTTTGGCAATCAGCGTGCGGGGAATGCTACCGATTTAGTAACGCTGACGGCGGCGGCTGGAATACCGACAAGGATTGCACCGCTAGAAATGGATGGTGATAGTCGGATTAGTAGTTCGCGGATTCGGGCGGCGTTATTGGCGGCGGATTTGATACTGACACAAGAATTATTAGGACGATATTACTCGATCGTCGGTACGGTCGTAAATGGTCAAGAAATCGGTCGATCGATCGGCTTTCCAACTGCTAATCTCAAGTATCCGCCCGAAAAGTTTCTGCCGCGTCAGGGTGTCTATTGCGTGCGGGTAGATACACCCGCAGCTAAACAATTACCAGGGGTGATGAATATCGGAAAACGTCCGACAGTAGACGGGGTAAATACCACTGTAGAAGTTCATTTACTCGATTGGGAAGGAAATCTCTATGGTCAACAATTAACAGTTTACCTCCATCACTTCCTGCGATCGGAACAAAAATTCCCATCCCTGGCTGCGCTCACCAATCGAATTCAAGCCGACTGTGATACTGCTAGAGTATTTTTTCAGCTTAATCATCCCAGTTAGATCGAATTTTAGGTGTTTTTCGGCCTTGACAGCTAGTGAGGACAGAAACCCAAATTCTTTGAACAGTCGGGTTTCTAGCAGTAAAAGTAAAAATGCTCAGATTAAGGCTCTGAGCCAAGATCTCTGATATGTTGTTGAGACTGTCCCCACCAGCTTGACAATTCTATCGGTAGCAACTTGTACTAAATTAGCTACTCGATCTAATCCCTCGGAGTTCCATTTGTTCCATAAAGAATTCTTCTAGCGATGCACGTCCTTGTCTAAGCGAGAGCAATTCGGCATCTAATAACTGCAGTGTGGCCATAAATTCTTGAGGTTCGCCCTGCATTTGTCCAGACCAAACATCATCATGATAAGTGATATTTTTCATCCACCGATCGAGTACTTCTCGATTACCACCGCGTCCAGAAACATAGTAATATTTATCGTCATTTGTCAGTAGTTCGCCTAAGGTCCCACAGCAAATGAGTTCGCCTTGGGCTAAGATACCCACTCGATTACAAATTTGTTCTACTTCAGTCAGCACGTGACTATTAAAGAAGACAGTTTTACCTGCATCACCCAGAGAGATGATGATCTCGCGCATCTGTTTTCGCCCCAATGGATCGAGTCCAGACATGGGTTCGTCGAGAAATACGAGTTCTGGGTCATTAATTAAAGCTTGCGCCATGCCAACCCGTTGTACCATCCCTTTCGAGTACTGACGAAGTTGCTTTTTCTGCGCGGCAGATCGAGCTAAACCGACTAAATCTAATAATGCCGGAATCCGGTGTTTTTGGATCGATTTAGGGATTTCAAATAATCCAGCGGTGTATTCTAATAATTCCCAACCAGTGAGAAAATCATAGAAGTAGGGATTTTCTGGTAAATAACCAATTTTTTGTTTGGTCGATCGATCTCCCAACGGTTTACCGAGCAAGAATCCTTTACCACCAGTAGGTTTGACGATGCCTAATAGTGTCTTGAGTAGAGTAGTTTTTCCCGCACCATTTAAACCCAACAATCCAAAGGTTTCACCCTGGTAAACTTGCAATGTACATTCTTTTAATGATTCCACCTTGCGATCGAGCCAAAACCCAGTGCGGTATACTTTACGTAATCGATCAGTTTCGATCGCTGCTTCGATCGAGTAGGTTTCGGTCGATCGATCCGATCTTTGAGTGGTTACAGTCATAATTATCAGAATCGGGGTTAGAGTGTTGAAGGGATAGAAGTGCAGGCGAACTATCCTACTCTGTTTGCTTCTATCTGTTATCTGCTAGTTTAGCAGGCTGTTTTACCATCCGCTTTGCAACATAGGGACAATCCAAAATCGTAAATCCAAAATCGACGTGAAATGGCAATTATCTCTTCTAAACAGCCAGCCTCCGATGCCGAACAACCACCACAGACTCGGCAGCAAAGTACACCCAAACAGCCAGCTAGCCCCAAACAGTTAACTGATGTAGCTGCTGTTGATTCGGAGCTATTGCAAGCTGACATCACCAACTCCGAAGAAAAGATCCAGGAAGAAACCCTCAGACCTAGTAGTATCACCGAATATATCGGTCAAAAAGATCTTAAGGGCGTGCTCGATATTGCCATCCAAGCGGCAAAAGTCCGTCAAGAATCACTCGATCATCTGCTATTATATGGCCCACCTGGATTGGGAAAGACTACCATGTCCCTGATTTTGGCGACGGAAATGGGCGTAAATTGTAAGATTACGGCGGCTCCAGCACTGGAACGTCCCCGCGATATCGTCGGCATTTTGATGAGCTTACAACCTGGAGATATTTTATTTATCGATGAGATCCATCGCCTACCTCGGATGACGGAAGAAATTCTCTATCCCGCGATGGAAGACTTCCGACTGGATATTACGTTGGGGAAGGGTGCAACAGCCAAAATTCGGAGTATTCCCCTACCGAGATTTACCCTAGTGGGCGCGACAACCAAGGTCGGTTCGTTGACATCGCCATTACGCGATCGATTTGGACTGGTGCAGAAGTTAAGATTTTATGAGGTGGATGAACTAACTCTCATTGTCCAACGGACGGCGGAAATTCTGAAAACAGTGGTAACTCCAGCAGGTGCGGCAGAAATTGCCAGACGAGCCAGAGGAACGCCACGGATTGCCAATCGGTTATTAAAACGGGTGCGAGATTACGCTCAGGTAAAAGGACATACCCAAATCGATGGTGAGATCGCGAGTGCGGCAATGGAGATTTATAATGTAGATCCACTCGGATTAGATTGGGTCGATCGATTGTTACTGACAACAATGGCAGAACAGTTTAATGGTGGCCCAGTGGGATTAGAAGCTTTAGCAGCATCTACAGGCGAAGATCGTCACACGATCGAAGAAGTATACGAGCCTTATCTATTACAAATTGGCTATCTTCAACGGACTCCACGCGGAAGAGTTGTAACGGCGGCTGCGCGAAAGCATTTGGGTTTGAAAGGGGGAAATGATCATAGCGAACAGTTATCTTTATTAGATCGGTAAAAGATCGTGGATACCGTAATTGATGTCCCCGTCGCCTCCTTTCTGACGATTTTGCTGAGTAAATGCTAGGAGATCGATACTTATTATTCTTTGCTGGGCACAATATCTATACATGTGGTAGTAAGTATGGAGATTGGCTGAGTTTACCAATCTTGGAAGATCTAAAAATCCAAAATACCAATATTTTAGAAGGGACGCTAGCATATATTTCTCCAGAGCAAACCGGACGGATGAATCGCGGGATTGACTATCGTAGTGATTTTTATTCTTTGGGAGTGACATTTTATCAATTATTGACAGGAAGATTACCATTCTATTCGACAGATTCGTTAGAATTGATCTACTGCCACTTGGCAAAACAACCAATTTCAGCCGATCTAGTAAATATAGATATTCCGCTTGCCCTGGCGCAAATTGTTGGCAAACTGATGGCTAAAAATGCTGAGAATCGCTATCAGAATGCCTTAGAGGATGTTTGGAAAGTATAAATAGAGACCAGTAAAAAAAGCTTCCTAGAATTGTTAGGCTGGATAAAATTCAAAATCTAGACAGCCATCGAGGAAGCCATGACTCCAGCCTACACTACGGAACTAACAGTAGAACAGTATGAGTTGCTTTGCTTTCACTATTGCCGCCGGAAATTAAGACAGGTAGACCGCGCACAGTGAATATGATGTTGGTGATTCAGGGGATTCTATATGTTTTGGTGAGTAGCTGCGCTTGGCGATTAATGCCAAAAGAGTATCCACCTTCGTCAACTGTTTACTACTACTTTAGTAAATGGAGCAAAGACGGAACGAGGACGCGAGTTCACGACCATTTAGTAGGATGGGTGAGAGTAGCAGAAGACCGAAATCCTAGCCCTAGCGTTGCTAGCCTAGATTCACAAACAGTTCCAACCGCAGTAATGGTGAGTGATTCAGTTGGCTATGATGCGGGAAAGAAAACCAAGGGGCGAAAACGCTTCACGATGGTAGATACATTAGGATTACTGTTGATAGTGAAAGTAGTTGCAGCAGATGTTCCGGAGCGAGAGGGTGCAAAACAATTGCTCACGAAGATGAACGAAGAACGTCACCGAGTTCCTCGGTTAACTCGGATCTGGTTTGATGGTGGTTTCTCTGGTCCAGATTTCTTGCACTGGGTGATGGATATTTGTCACTGGATTGCGGAGTCTTTCCGGTCGGGTTCCCCGACCATGGAAAAGACCCAAGCAGTTGATGTGGTCTTGCGGCCTAATGGCAGCAAAGGTTTTGTCCTGCTACCTAAACGCTGGACAGTTGAAAGAACTTACGGTTGTCAACACCAGAGTCTCTGGTGTTGACGTGGGTATGAGATATCTGGCAGTAGAAACAGATTTACAAAATAAGTCTAAATTCTACTCAGGGAAAGACGCTAGGCATAAAGCTAACCGCTATCATAAAGCACGGATGACTCTTCAGCGTAAAGGCACTCGGCAGGCAAAGCGGAGACTAATCGCTTTGTCTGGAAGAGAAAGACGGTTTATCGTTGATGTGAACCACCAAATCAGCAAGGATATTGCAAAGCCTAACAGCCTAATCGGACTAGAAAACCTGACCGGAATACGGGATAGAACTAGAACCAAATCGGGCAAAAAGGCAAGTAAGAAGAGGCGTAGGGCTAATCGAAACAAGGCTAAATGGTCGTTTGCCGAATTGCATGGCTATATCGACTATAAGGCTAATCTAAATGGTTCGTTAGCAACTAAAGTTCCCGCTCATTACACATCGAAAAGTTGTCATAAATGTGGACACACATCAGATGCCAATAGACCTAATAAAGGGCTGTTGTTCCGCTGCGAATGTTGCGGTCATGAGTTACACGCTGATTTGGTTGGTGCGCGAAATATTGCAATGAGAGCGTTGCTAGTTCGGCAAGACTGGACTAGTACGGGTACCTTGTCAGTGTGCCCTAATGTGTCAGACAGTGAAACCAAAACTGAGATCCTGTCTAGGTTTTCAGGACTGCGGTGGAGTCTAGATACAAGCGTGCGATTCGTTTAATCTAAATACATCTGCATTAACAGATAGTAGGGACGATTAGCTAGTTTCACGTAGTTGACATCGACAAAACGAAACTAGACAACTTCATATTGATGGGGGTGAAAGTCCCTCCCCTGTGGACACTCAGGTGGCAGCATTTCCCCTACGGTAGCGACTAGCCATCAATCCGTAAAGCGGGGATAAAAGCCCCTCTAACTACTAGCCTAAAGCGGTTACGGGCAAGCAAGTACCCATGTTGACGAACAGGAACCCTATTAAATCATCGTCACTACGGAAACCAGCGAAATAAGGCTAACTGTCTCTTCGAGACTAAACGCTGGAGCCAAAAGGCAAAGGATAAAGGATGAGCATCTGCTTGTATGACTCATCAGTGTCTCAAACAAACCCGGTGAAGTTAGGGCAACTAAAGGTACAACCAATCAGTATGCGGAACGAATTAACCCCATGTATGCTCTCAGGTATATCTTGAGTAGGTGCTAACCGTATGTGTCATGGGAAAGGATTGTGTAAGAAGCTAACGCCCAGAGTAATGTCTGGAATACGCCGACGTACACACTATTGTATGAACTGTAAAGCTACCAAGTAGAGTCAATATGTCTAATACAGATTCAGTTGTAGAACCGAATACTGTGGAATGGAATAAACTGAACTGGAAGAAAATCCAAAAAAGTGTATTCAAGCTCCAAAAGCGGATTTACAAAGCATCCCTAAGTGGCGACACGAAGGAAGTCCGAAAATTGCAAAAAACGATGACGCGCTCATGGAACGCCAAACTGTTGGCTACGCGACAAGTGACTCAGGACAATACAGGTAAGAAAACGGCAGGAATAGATGGGGTTAAATCCGTCTCACCTAATAACCGCTCTCAAATAGCACAACAGCTAAACCTTAATCAACGTCCATTGCCAGCCCGCAGAATCTATATTCCAAAGCCAGGTAAAGACGAAAAACGTCCTCTGTCAATACCAGCTATGCGTGACCGTGCCTTGCAAGCACTGGTAAAATTTGCACTTGAACCGGAATGGGAAGCTCGATTCGAGCCTAACAGTTACGGTTTTCGTCCTGGTCGTTCCGCCCACGATGCGATAGCGACTATTTATAACAGCATCAAACAAAAAGACAAATATGTCCTAGATGCTGATATATCAAAGTGTTTCGACCGCATCGACCACAGCTACCTAATTAATAAATTAGGAACCTATCCTACACTGGCAAGATTAATTAAATCATGGCTAAAAGCAGGATGGGTATTCAAAGGAGTCAAAGAAGAAAGCACCGAAGGAACTCCCCAAGGTGGCGTAATCAGTCCTCTATTAGCAAATGTGGCACTTCATGGCATGGAGAATAGATTGAAGCAATATGCAGAAAGTCTAAAAATCAAAGGTCGGAGCAAAAGCAGCAATCGAGATTCACTCACGTTTGTAAGATATGCAGATGACTTTGTGGTACTCCATGAAAATCAAGATGTGGTTTCTCAATCAAAAGAGATAATAACAGACTGGTTAAAAGAAGTGGGATTAGAGCTAAGTGAAGCAAAAACCCGAATCAGCCACACACTGAACCCTACTGGTAATAATAAAACTGGATTTGAATTCCTCGGATTCAATATCAGACAGTACCAAATGGGGACTCACCAGACTGGCAAAAATCCTCACGGGATTAAACTGGGTTTCAAAACACTTATCAAACCATCAACTAAAAAGATAATCGAACACTACAAGAAAATAGCAGACATCATCACACAACATAATGCAGCACCTCAAAAGGCTCTTATTATGAAATTAAACCCAATTATCAGGGGTTGGGCTAACTATTATTCAGCAGTAGTAAGTAAAGAAATCTATGGGAAAATCGACCAATTAATCTGGTTGCGATTAAAAAGATGGTGTCAGCGTCGTCACCGAAATAAAAACGCCACATGGTCACTAAAAAAATACTTTAAGACCATCGGCAATAGAAACTGGGTGTTCAGTGAAGGCGATACCGCGCTCACATCCCACACGGAAACCATCATCATCAGACACGTTAAAGTAAAAGGCTCTGCCTCACCTTTTAATGGAGACGATACTTATTGGGCTTCCAGACTGGGCAAACATCCCGAACTGCCAACCAGAATAGTAATACTTCTGAAGAAGCAGAAAGGAAAATGCAATCAATGTGGATTAACCTTCAGAGACGGCGAACAATTGGAAGTAGACCATATTATCCCCAAAACAAAAGGGGGTAAAGACTACTACTCAAATCTCCAATTACTACACCGTCACTGCCATGATGTCAAAACTGCCAACGATGGTAGTGGATGTACCCATGAAAAGGGTCGTACCGTAGAGGAGCCGTGTGAGGTGAAAGTCTCACGCACGGTTCTGAAGACGAGCGGTTCTCGCGAGGGAATCGCTTAGTTTAACCCCCATCATAGCGGTACTCCGCTTGATGGTGGGTAATTGACTTAAATACAACCAGTCGGATCGAAGAATTTGCTTTGGCTTCGCGGGATACGATCGACAGATTTTTAATTCCAGAACGACTCTATGGTCGAGCAGAGGAAGTAAGCACACTACTGACTGCATTCGATCGGGTTAGCACTGGCAAGACTGAAATGATGCTAGTTGCTGGCTATTCTGGTATTGGTAAAACAGCCGTTATTCAAGAAGTTTACAAGCCGATTTTCCGTCAGCGCGGCTATTTTGTCAAGGGTAAGTAC
>NZ_JANOJV010000187.1:0-2796 GCF_031418915.1 Chamaesiphon sp. VAR_48_metabat_135_sub
GAAGTGCTCTACCACTGAGCTATGAGGGCGTTTGTGAAAGTGGGCCGAGCTGGATTTGAACCAGCGTAGGTCTCCCAGCAGATTTACAGTCTGCCGCCATTAACCACTCGGCCATCGACCCATTTGTTTCACAGTTACTAACAATAGCATAAGTCTCTCAAAACACCAAGCAATTTGCTAAATATTTGTTGAAGCTGTAGATTCTAGCTCCGAGAGAAGTCCGCCGCAAGCATCCGTAAGGAGGTCGATAACGTAGTCAAAGCCTTCTGCACCGCCATAATAGGGATCGGGGACTTCTTTGTCTGGGTGCTGAGTGGCGAAGTCACACATTAGTTTAACTTTGTGTCGATATTGCCCTTGAGTATCTAGCGCGAGAATATTCTGATAGTTTTCTCGATCCATCGCCAGGATGAGATCGAAGGCTGTGAAGTCAGCTTTGATGAATTGTCTGGCACTGCCTTTCATCGGGATATTCCGTTTGGCAGCGGCGGCTTGCATCCGTCGATCGGGTGATTTTCCAGTATGATAGTTGGCAGTTCCAGCGGAGTCACATTCAATCTGATTACCAATTACAGATTTGGCGGCGAGATGATTCATGATATTCTCGGCTGATGGAGAACGACAGATATTACCGAGACAGACGAAGAGGAGTTTCACGTTAAGGGGTAGGGAGTAGAGGGTAGGGAGTAGGGAGGAGATGTTGGGGAATTTAGAGGATCGATCTAAGCCTTTCGATCGAGTCCAAATAGTTGGGAATTGATTCGCCTGTGGTAATACAGGCGGCGCGATCGACAACAATGGGATCGATACCTGCGAATATTTTACCAAATTCGAGGGTTTTACCTCGATCGGGTTTCCACTTAGAGCTGATAATTGTCCAGATAGTTTGGAGTTGGACGGGAGCAGCGACTATCGTCGTAGGAATCGCGCTCGAAACATCGGTAGGGGTAATTCATGACTTACCTCACCTATATTTTTCGCATAAAAAAATGGAGTTAGTTAAATTAATAACTAGCTCCATTCAAGTTTAAACCCCGATTTCCCTTCGTAACGAGTGCAAATGAGAGCAACATTACTAACAAGAATACTTTTGAACTTTGGTTGCCGATTTAACTGGCTTAAACCAACCTTCATGTCCTAAATATAACTGAGCTGATACTCGATCGACCTCAGCCATTTTGCTAAAAGCTACTCTCTTCCCAGTGAAAAATTAGATATCTAGGATGATGAGTGGATAGTGGATAGTACCTAGAAGTAAGTTTTGAGGCTATTTCATCAGTTGTCGTGTACTGGTGCAAGATCTGAGTATGTCGAGTTTAAATTTGGAATTGCAGTGAATTGACTACCGATCCTTTACAAGGGCGATCGGTCGGAGCGAGAATAGAGGCTGGGCATTATAAATAAGGATATAGCGGCGTGAGCGAACAATTTGACTATGATTTAGTAATTATTGGTGCGGGTGTAGGCGGACATGGTGCAGCTCTCCATGCGGTAAGTTGCGGTTTGAAGACGGCAATTATCGAGGTGGGAGATATGGGCGGTACTTGCGTCAATCGCGGCTGTATCCCTTCTAAAGCACTCCTGGCGGCTTCGGGTAGAGTGCGGGAATTGCGGAATGCTCACCATCTCAAAGCGATGGGGATTCAGGTGGATAATGTCAATTTCGATCGAGCCGGAGTTGCCGCTCATGCTAGTAATCTGGTGACAAAGCTGCGGGGAGATCTGACGAATAGTTTGACGCGGTTGAATGTCGAGGTGATTCGCGGTTATGGGAAAATTGCGGGTACTCAAAAGGTGAGTGTGACTACACCTGAAGGCGAGAAAATAATTACCGCTAAGGATGTGATGATTTCTTCGGGTTCGATTCCGTTCGTACCGCCAGGAATTGAAGTTGATGGAAAGACGGTATTTACCAGCGACGATGCGATTAAATTAGAGACAATTCCCCAGTGGATCGCCATTATTGGTAGCGGTTATATCGGTTTAGAATTCTCCGATGTCTACACCGCACTGGGTTCGGAAGTCACGATGATTGAATTTTTCGACCAATTGATGCCAGGATTCGATACTGATATCGCTAAACTCGCCAAACGAATTTTAATCGATCCGCGTGACATCGATGCTCGCCCCAGCCTTCTCGCCAAACGAATTATCCCTGGTTCGCCAGTAGTAATCGAGCTAGCCGATGCCAAAACCAAAGAAGTCGTCGAAATCCTAGAGGTCGATGCCTGCCTCGTAGCGACGGGTCGGATTCCCGATACCAAAAACCTCAATTTAGAAGCTGTAGGGGTACTCGCGCTCCATCACGGGCGCACTGTCCACGAAACAGCGACCGTTCACCTCGCCGATTTCAGCCTGCATGAACTGGAGGAGATCCTTCAACCGGTCTTTGACCACGAGGTGATAATCCTCGCCGTAGGCATATTGACTGATTTTGGGGGCTTCGGGATCGTGTTGTTTTTCGGGATTGAAGTAATTGAAAGTCAGGCAGATGACCGTCTTTGCGCCGGGCACCAGCAAGGTCGGGTCGATGCGCATATCGAAGTGATTTTCCATGTACGCCATGCGCCCGTGCGCCCCCTGATGGAGCCAGGCTTCGAGACGGCGGGCTTCGTCATCAAGCCGTTCGGCACGGGCGAAGCCTACGAACTCGAAGCCGAGTCGCTGCGCCTCAGCGCGTATCATGTCCAAATGAGTTTGAAGTTGCAAGTCCAAGAAGTTTGAGAGTTTGAAGTTTGTGAGTTTGAAGGTTGAGAGTTTGAAGTTTGAGAGTTTGAAGTTTGAGAGTTTGAAGTT
>NZ_JANOJV010000188.1:0-12123 GCF_031418915.1 Chamaesiphon sp. VAR_48_metabat_135_sub
TCTTTTTTAGCGTTCAAACTTTGGCATCGATCGGCTATGGTGCAATTCATCCTAAGACATTTTATGCTAATTCGATCGTCACGATCGAGGCAATTGCGAGTCTGTTGTTAATTGCGGTGGTGACGGGGCTGGCTTTTGCGAGATTTTCTCGACCGATCGCTAAAGTATTATTCAGTCAGTTTATCATTTTTACTACTCACAATCGTCAGCCCACACTAATGTTTAGAGTTGCTAACGAACGACACAACTTTATTTTAGAGGCTACCGCTCAAATTTACCTGATTATCGATGAGATGACGGCTGAAGGTGAATTTATGCGCCGGATTCACGAACTCAAATTATTGCGCCAGCGTACTCCCAGTCTGATTCTCACGTGGACGATTATGCATTCGATCGATCCAGATAGTCCACTCTATGGTCTCACCGCCAGCGATTTGGCACAACGTCATGCCAATCTGAGCGTATTAATTAGTGGCGTGGATGAAACCGTCGCTTATACCATTACGGCTCGACATAATTACGCTACCGAAGAAATTTTGTTCGACTATCGGTTTGAAGATATTATTTACAATGCCGAGAATGGCGATCGTCTCTTTGATTATAGTCGCTTTCATCAAGTTCGATCTAGTGAGGGGAATAGGGAGTAGGGCGAGAAAATTTTAGAGATTTAATCGATCGATGAATTGTACCCAGTAATCTGAGTAAACATATGCTGGTAAATTAGCAGGCGGGTGTGCGGTAAAGTAGTGCAAAAATAAGCCTGTACTCACCCCTAATAATTGCCAGCCAATAATCAATAGTAAACTGATGGGCTTACTCCATCCCCGAACTTTCAAATCCAAACTAACTAATAATCCCGCCGAGAACAATACTACTGTATCAATAAAAAAATTGAGCCAAGTTAGTAAAATTACCGACATGAAACTAGTGCCAATAATTAAAATCAAGGCTCTTACATCTGTCTTAAAAAACCGACCGAAAATTAACGCTACGCTTCGGCTGGGATAGGTAACACAGCCACCCAGAATTGTAATCCCAAAAGCCACCAATAACCACATTTCTCGATTGCTAGTCCAATCATGCAATATCCAGCCAAAGGTGGCATCAGTTAGAAATAATAGTGCCAAAGAAGCAAGTGGTAACTTAGGATGGGGAGATGTTTGACGATCGATCGCCATAAGTTAAAAATTTGCAAGATGTCAATACAAGTTTACCAAAAAAGAGCGGGATGTCTGAAAGCCCTGTCGCTACAGGCGTTATGAGTAAGATAGCCGAAGATCAGGGATGAAAGACTTTCGCGTGCGGCTTTAGCCACCTACCGCCTTTTAAACAATGATCTCACTTATTTTTGCTGTTCGACTCGCCATGCTAAATTGAAGGCACGATCTGATTCTCTTTGACTACCCTGTTGTTTATACAATTTACCAGCAGTTCTAAAATCGGTAGCAGCACCAGATCGATCCTTCAGAGCCTGACGAGCCACCGCCCGATTGTAGTAGGCTTCAGCAAAGTCGGGGTTAATCTCGATTGCTTGACTACAATCATCAATTGATGCCTGAAACTTTTCTAATTTTTTGTGAACGATCCCACGATTATTGTAGGCAGAGGCGTACTTAGGTTTGAGTTCGATAGTTTTATCATAGTCGGCAATTGCGCGAATATAATCGCCGGATTTTTGACGAATATTAGCTCGATTATAGTAAGTTAGATAATAGCTGGGGTTAAGTTCGATCGCCCGATTATAATCAGCAATTGCGCTCTTTTTATCGCCTAGCTCTGCTCTTATCCAGGCTCGATTATTATAAGCTAAGTGATAACTAGAGTTGGCTTTTATGGCTAGATCGTAATCGGCGATTGCGCCCAATCGATCGAACAACTTGTACTTAGCCAATCCACGATTCAGATAAGCTTCAGCTCGATTGGGTTTGATTTTAATTGCTCTAGAAAAATCAGCAATAGCACCTTGCAGATCTCCTGAATCTTGGAGGAGATTTCCTCGATTGAGATACGCATCTACATATTTGGGATCGATTTTAATTACTTGTTCGAGATCGACCAATGCTCCTTGCTTATCACCAATTTTTTCTCTAGAAACCGAGCGATTAAAATAACTATTAAGATGCTGTGAATTTAATTTTATAACTTGACTATAGTCATCGATCGCCTTTTCTCTATTTCCAGCTAAATCATAGGCGACTCCTCTATTATATAAGGCTTTCTCAAAATTAGGATTAATTTCGATCGATTTAGAAAAATCAGCGATCGCGCCCTGATAATCTTTGTTCTTAACTTTCTGATTACCTAACATCAAGAAATCGTCAGCTTTTTGTTGAGAACTTTGGACAAGGATATAACTAGCTCTGGTGTTATTATGATTTTGCGTAGTATTCGCAAATCCAGGGTTGCAACTAGAGATTACCGCAGTAAACAACACCGTCATCGAAGTAGTAGTTTTCAACAGAATGGGTAGTTTCATCATATGGAAGATTTTAAAAAATTGAGTTTAGAATTATGCTAATATTAGCGATGTCGATAGCTTTACAAGATCGAATCAGTAGATAGTTCACTTGCACTTTTATTGTAACGCGAGTTTGTTCGCCTAGCTGCTGAATCAGAATCAATCGAACCAAATTTTAACAAAAGATCGGGGATTTAATGCCCCCAACAAGGGCATCTGCCCGAAGCTCTGGCGGGTTGTAAACTCGATCTCTAGATCCTCTATTTGTAAATCTGCGCCTATTTTATCCTTCCTACATTAATCAAGTTGTTGCAGTTGAGCAGATCGATTGAAATAACGATTGGCAATTCCACGGGTGACGAGGAGCGTCGCAATCGTATTACTTGCCATCACGGTAAATAGCACCACAATCTGATATCCCGCTGCGTTCACAGGTTGAACATTCGCCAGCAATTCCCCTGTCAAAAATCCTGGAATTGTTACCAAACCCGCTAGCATCAAAGTATCGATCGTCGGTAATAAAGCAGACTTAATCGCCATTTGATGATATGACGCGATCGATTGAGCTGGAGTTGCGCCTAAACTGAGATGAGTTTCAATTTCTGCGGTATGTCGATCGATCTCGCTAATCAAGCGTTCCCCCGCTACCGCTGTATTATTTAACAAATAACCCAAACTAATCCCCGTTACAGCCAGTAAATATTGAGGTTGATGCCAATTATCCGGCTTAATCACCACCAAAATTGTATAACCAACAGCCACAATTAGCCCTGTGAAGATAGCTCCACCAACAATTGGGAGTAAGTTCTTCAGGCGATCGCCGATACGGTTGTTAGCGGCAATTGTCGTCCCGATCGTCATGATACCGATTCCCCCCACCGTCACGAGCGGATTATTTAATTGCCAAATTACTTGCAACCCAAACCCCATCACTAATAACTGTAAGATCGATCGAAGCCCAGCTAAAGCCATTTGTCCGCCGATTCCTACTCGTTGCCATTGTAACAAACCGATCGCAATCGCAATTAGACCAAATGCCCAAGCTAAGTCGAGTAAATCTAGGATACGGGGAGTCATCAGGGTGTGGGGGTGTGGGGGTGTGGGGGTGTGGGATGCAGCCCACCGCTAAAACCTAAAGCCTAAATCGCTGATTTAAACCAACCGCGCTTCCAGAATAAAAAGACTAAACCACCTGCAACAGTAAACATTAAAACTAAACAAAGTGGATAGCCCCAATACCAACTGAGTTCGGGCATATTTAAAGGAGATTTTTCGGAATTGAAATTCATCCCATATACTCCAGCAATGAATGTCAGTGGAATAAAAATAGCTGAAACTACGGTCAAAAATTTCATAATTTCATTCATTTTATTACCAACGACAGAAAGGTAGACATCCATTAATCCTGTCGCTAGCTCTCGGTAAGTTTCGACCATATCCATCACTTGAATAGTATGATCGTAGCAATCTCGTAAATAGACCTGAACTTCACTGCTAATTAGATCGCTGCCATCGCGAATCAATGAATTAATTGCATCCCTTAATGGCCAGATTGCTCGTCTCAGCGTCAACAGTTCGCGACGAATTTTATGAATTTTGGATAGAGTGAATCGATCGGGCTTAATCATCACCTCATCTTCTAATGATTCGATTAGCTCTCCGTAATATTCTAGGACTGGGAAAAAACCATCAACGATCGCATCTAGTAAACAGTATGCTAGATAGTCAGCACCTTGAGATCGAATAACTCCTCGATCGATCTCAATCCGCTGCCGCACGCCATGAAAACAATCCTCTTCTGGTTCTTCCTGAACTGTGAGTAGATAGTTTTTGCCGAGCACCAGGCTAACCTGTTCCTTGGTAAACCCAGTCTGCGCTGGATTTAGGACTACCATAATCGCGATAATTAATAACTGGTCTTGATAATGTTCGATCTTGGGACGTTGCGGGACATTTACAACATCTTCTACTAACAATCGATGGAGCTTAAAAATTGGACTCAATGCTGCCCATGTAGCTGCATTTCCTAAACCTAAAACATCGATCCAAGACACAGTATGTGTCTCTAAATATTCGTGAATTGCCTCTGGATCGGTAACAGTAATTCGCGTGGATCGATCGCGATCGTAATCAATTAGTACGAGATCTGCTGGCGGTGCATCCGCACTGATATTTAACTGACCAGGAGTAGTTCCTGGTCGATCGTAAAAATACCCTAACTTTGACGTTGATGGCGATCGATAAGTACTCGGGAAAGCATCTGAATTTTGCATCGGATAATTACAATTTGGCAAATCAAAATTAGCTACAGGGAATATAAAATACCATCATTTTAACGTGAGTTTGACGATCGCGTCTCAAAGCAACCAGCGGAGATCTAAGGATACCTGCAAGTTCCAACAGTAATTATCGTCTATCGATACCAGATGTGAGTATTCCTAAACTTGTACTAATTAATTTCTATACATGGGAATAATAAGCACATGTTTCATTTGTCAGCAGGTTGGAAGGAGCGAAGATCTTACTCCCGACCTGAAATCGACTCAGAGAAACAGATTATCCTATTTTCGATCGGGGCTACTTTATGACTATCATTCAAACATTGCGCCACACCAAGCTTTTGATTGGGCTGGTATTGGCATCTTCGATATTTTCCCCTGTGGCACGCGCACAAGACTTGTTTGCTCGCGATTACGATTCATCAAGTGGCAAAAGCATCATCGACAAGATCGACTCTAATGGTAACGTTACCACCTATGCTACCGCACAAGGTTTCTTCGACAATCTCGTGCCAGGTGGAAATGGCAACTTATTCGCGCTCGATTACGATCCATTGAGTGGTAAAAGTATTATCGATAAAATTGACTCTAATGGTAATGTTACCACCTATGCCACCGCCCGAGAGTCCTTTGGTAACTTTGTCTTTGATGGTAATGGTAACTTATTTGCTACCGATTATGACTCATTGAGTGGCAAATATGTCATCGACAAGATCGACTCCACTGGTACCGCGACAACCTATTATACGGGAGACAATTACTTCAATAATCTTGTGTTCGCCAATGGCAGCTTATTCGCACTCGACTATGACCAATTAAGCGGCAAAAGTATCATCGACAAGATTGACTCCACTGGGACAGCGACAACTTACGCTACTTCCCAAAGTTTCTTCGATAGTCTGGTGTTTGATAGTAATGGCAACTTATTCGCTACCGATTACGACCCATTAAGTGGCAAAAGTATCATCAACAAAATCGACTCCACTGGTAGGGTTAGCACATATGCCACAGCAAGAGAGTCCTTTGGCAACCTTTTGTTCGATAGCAATGGAAATTTATTTGCTAGTGATTACGATTCATCGATTGGTGAATATGGTAAAGGGATTATAGACAAAATCGACTCAACGGGAACAGTCATAACTTACGCTACATCGCAAGATTATTTTGACAACCTTGTATTTAGTACAAATGGTAACTTAGGTCAAAACTATAATCCATCAATGCGTCAATACGGTAGATACTTTACGGAGAAGATGGACTTAATTAGAACAGTTGGCATGAATACTCCAACAGGAGTTTCCTTCAACAATGCCAATCCAGTGGAGGAAGTCCCAGAACCATTTACGATCATCGGTACCTTCATCGGCGGTACAGCCGTCTTCCGCATGAGAAAAAAGCTCAAGCTTAGTTCTCATGTATAGGTTAGCTCACATCTCGCATTAGGTGTAAACTCCCTAGTGGTGTGAGGGGAAAACAACATACTCGTCATCCCCCTTTGACCTAATGTCATTTTTTATGCGATAAGTTTAGGGCAGAGATAATTAATAAATTATCTCTGCCCTAAATATTATAACCACCGCCAGATCGCACCTCTATCACTAATTATAGGGCAGCTTAAAAAAGGCGAATTTATCTAAGACTTGTGCTAACCTACTAGTATCAATTCAGAGCAAATATGGAATTATACCATTAGCATCATCTTTCTATAAACATGCTAAATTTAACAAGGAGTGACGATCTCAATATTGACGAAATAGTTGGTGTTAAACATTATGAATATTTTAGTCTAGGTGTAACTAAATTGTTGGAGTAATTTCGTCGGTTTTTCCAAGTAAAAGTTAATATTTAAAATTCGTCAAAAACTTGTGCTACTCGATTTTATTTCGATCGATACGTAACAATAACATCATCAGCCCCACGACACCAGCTTGGACTGCAAGATTTGGAATACTGGTTTCCAAATCTCTCCCCGCAACTACTTTAAAGAAGAAGACTACTCCTCCAATGGCTCCAGAAGCCAAACAGCTTACATAAATAAATTGTCGTAACCCTCGATATGGCGATTTAGCTTCAGCTTTAAGACGACGAAGCAGTTCTGGATCGAGAGAAGATTTTGTTTTTTGTTCTGCCATTTTGTTCTCAAGTCAACTTATAATGATGATCCGGCTATATTTAATATTGTCCGATCCTGCCGATGTGGCTCAGTGGTAGAGTAGTTGATTCGTAATCAATTGGTCGTGGGTTCAACTCCCATCATCGGCTTAATCATAGTAACAGTTTCAGGCTTTTAGGCTGAGATTTAGTATTATTTGTATTCTAACTTGCTTTGCACGCGAGCTAACTCTAAATTAGCTGGCACTTTATTTTGAATAATTTATTTTTTCTAAAGAATTAGGCTTTGGTGTAACTCTGTGCAAGAATCCCCCTTTTCTCAAGCAGGGCTGATTCATTCCTTACTAGGCTTAGGTTGTCAATATCTAAATCAAGTGATTTTGATCGAACAATTGGTGATTTCTAGCTAATAAATACCAAAATGAATGTCGAAATCGATCGCTTGGGGAATTGACAATCCCACTCCAATAGGGGATGAATCAGCCCTGCTTTTCTCAAGGGGGAACTGTCAATAACTTATTCAATGTTGCTATTCGCAAATCATGATTGAGATACTCTCAAGATGATAGTAAATTTTCGACAATTGAGGCTAATTTAGCCGCCGCACCTGCTTCGCCGCGAACTTGACGGAGTTCTGCTTTCATCGTAGCTAATTTTTCGGGATGTTCGAGATAGTCGATGGTAAATTCTGCTACGGTTTTGGCATCTAAATAACCGATTAATTCTGGGACAATTTCTCGTTGGTTTGCCCAAATATTTGGCCATGCTAGTTTACGATTACCGAGAGTGCGAAAGGCGATCATATTAACTAGTTTGGCGATCGGCGAACCAACCAGCGGTAAATTAACTAATACGCCTAGCGCACCATCCCAGGCTCTCATGGCATCTAATTGTTGCATGGGCAGGATCACAATCATAGGTATGGCTAACGCCCCTAATTCGGCAGTATTTGCCCCGATGGTCGTCAAACAGAGGGTGCAGTCAACAAGTAGCTCATAAGCCGGAAAATCGGTGTGTACGGCAACTGTCAATCCTTTAGCTGTCTTGAGATAATAACCTGTTTCACTCTGTTCTAGAGTCGATGCAGCACCATTTACCAGCGCAATTGCTGGATTGTTCGCTGGATCGCCATATTTGGAGATCGTGGCGAGATCGATCGTCGGAGCGAGCGGAATCA
The DNA here is from genome assembly GCF_031418915.1 of Chamaesiphon sp. VAR_48_metabat_135_sub. NCBI lineage: Bacteria > Bacillati > Cyanobacteriota > Cyanophyceae > Gomontiellales > Chamaesiphonaceae > Chamaesiphon > Chamaesiphon sp. VAR_48_metabat_135_sub. Next base: position 8,027 of record NZ_JANOJV010000188.1, read on the forward strand.
CAAATTTTACCTGTGGATGCTCTGCTTGAATATATTCGGCAATCGCCAGCATCAATGGCAATCCCATCCCCAGTTTTGCCACTTTAGATCCGACTAATAGCCCGATCGTTATATCGTCCTGTTGGTTAGTAATTGTGTCGGAATTGAGACTACTTTGACTCTCAACCATTAGATCTCCAACTACTATAAATTTATTGAGATACTGTGGTTTAACTGATTTAATAACTTGGGCATTCATTACGGCAAATCGATCGATCGAACCCTGCCATCGCGCGGCCCATTCAGCATAAACTACAGTTTGATAACCCAATCGCTTGCCAATTACTACCGGAAAAAACTGGTCGCCTCCCAGAAAAATTACGATTCCTCTCGTTCGCCAATCCCAGTTTTCTGCAGTTTTACCCCATACTAAAAATTTAGTAAAATGCGCCGCACCTTGAACTCGATCGATCTCGGGATAGGTCTTTAAAATCTGGACTTCTCGCCCACTCGCATTCGGACATGGTGACATGATAATTGAAATACGAACGGACGATGGTTCACTCCCCAATCGAGCGCGTAATGCTCGCACCACAGGACGTACCCATGTTGTGACTTCACCAGGAGCATTCGAGAGAATGATAATATCGATCGGTTGGGTAATATTCATGTTTCTTTGGCAAATCGCACTTTTATTTGACTCAATATCACACAGCTATAATCCCAATACTTAGGTATCTAAACTGCCCACTATTGCAGGTATTTTGCGCGATCTTTGAGCGATGGTGTCTCGCGGTACTTTAAAATATTTGGATGCATTACTCATATCGAAAGATAGTAATCGATCGACACCTAAATTCAGAACTCTTTGGGGCTTTAATGGTGCGATTTTCTGCGCTTTTAAGATTTCGCTAGCTATCGCCCGTGCGAGTAATGGTGGAACACTATTCCCAATTTGACGACAGCCGTGCCATTTTGTCCCATGTAACCGAAACCAATCTGGATAGGAATGCAATCTCGCCGCCTCTCTCACTGTGATTACTCGTGGGTATAGGGGATGAATCGGGCGGGGGGATGTATGTGCCCCTCTCGCGCTATCAGTACCCGCCCTGAGCGTATTACAAATTCCAGTCAGTTCGAGTCGGCGAAATCGGCTAATCGGATCGGTTTTACCTTGTGGTGTTTTGGCAAAACGCACTTGAGACGATCGAGTATGTTCGGTTCTTACACTACATGTGAGCAAATTGGGATCGAATTTACGTAGATAACTATAGTCGTCGGGATCTCGCTCGAATCCTCTCAATTTTCGCCCGTAGGAGCTAGTGGTTTCCCACTTTAACGATATGGCATCGGTGAGCTGGAGTCCTTCAAAATCATCGGCATTTGGTAGATCGCCGATCGCCTCCCAGACGGTAATTCTCTGATGATTTGGGTGTGGATAGTCTGGAGATCGCTCGCCTTTGCGCGTACCAACTAAAAATAGTCGCCGTCGATCCTGCGGTACGCCATAATCGGCAGCATTTAGGACTTGATAAGGTGTCAGCACATCATAACCAGCCTCGTCTAACGCCACGATTAGTTCTTCTAGAAACTGAGCGTGTTGTCCGAGCGTGAGACCTTTGACATTTTCAAAGACACAGTACTTGGGATTTAATTCTTTGACGATGCGAACATAGTGAAATACCAACTGATTGCGGGGATCTTCAAATGCCCGTTTGCCCATCAGGGAAAAACCTTGACAGGGCGCACCACCACAAACCACATCGATATCTCGATTTCCTAATTTGGCTCTACGGCGGATTTCATCGCCAGAGAGATCGATAACACTAGCACAAATCGTCGTAGCGTCAGGAAAGTTGTACTCGTGCGTTGCACAATGAATCGGATCGATTTCTATTGCTGCGACAATATCGAACCCAGCTTGCTCGAAACCTAGTGACATTCCCCCCGCACCAGCAAAAAGGTCAATTCCGATCGGTCTATTCATTGAAGGGGATAAATACTGTATCCTGCTATTTTATCAGTAGTTAGCATGTTCTGTTTTATCATGGGCAAAGCCTTTCTGGTGGAGGATCGAGTGTTAGAACGCTCGATCTTCAATTCTTATTGACGATCTTTCTTATAAAATGTAAGATTGGAGAAGTATTAGAATTTCCGTAATCTGGACTTTAAATAGCGATCGATCGAAACAATCTCTAAATCGAGACTCGCAAACTAGATAAGAATTTCTATCTTTAAAATATAACTAGTTATCAACAGGAAGATTACATGTGCTTGTCCGAACTCAGTGCCCTCCCAATGGGCACTACTGCATCCATCTTAGGTATTAATGCTGAAACTCATTTAGAGCAAAGATTACAAGCATTAGGATTTCGGATCGGCAAGGAGATCTCGATCGTGCGAAAAGCTTGGTTGGGCGGCCCATTGCATGTGCGAATTGGGACGACGGAAGTAGTCATGCGTCGCTGCGATGCTAGAGCAATTCAAGTTCAGCCTGGGTCGATCTCCTAGGCAAATTGACATGACAACTTCACCGAATTGTGGCAAGTGCAACCCAGATGGGACTCCGCTGTTAGATGTTGCTAGTACAGATGGGTTTAAACAAATTGCCGTGTTGGGAATGCCCAATACTGGTAAGTCTACCTTTTTCAATCGGTTGACTGGGGCAAATGCTACCGTTGGGAACTGGCCAGGGATTACGGTCGATTTGATGGCTGCTAATATTAAATTGGGGCAGCAAAATATTCAGGTAGTAGATCTACCGGGGATCTACGATCTGCGAGGCTTTTCGGAAGATGAGGAAGTTGTGCGGCGGTTTTTAGCGAGTAATGCCGTCCATTTAGTTATTATTATTCTCAATGCTACTCAACTCGATCGACAGGTTAGTCTAGCACTGCAAGTCAAACATCTCGGATTACCTGCACTGCTACTGCTAAATATGGCGGATGAGGCTCCTAAGTTTGGAGTTCGCGTCGATTCAGCCCAGATTTCCCAACATCTCCAGATGTCTGTAGTCGAAATTAGTGCTAAGTATGGTAAGGGTTTTGCCCAAGCACGACAGACGATCGCCGATCGATTGAGTATACAGCTAGAGCCAGTACTAGCTAAAAAAATCGATGCCAATTTGGTCGGAGATAGTCAGCTCGCTGCTGAAATGGGGGCATTATTGCAAGACGGTTTTCAGGTATCGGCAGAGTTTCAGGATACCCTAACGACCAAACTCGATCGCGTTCTGCTCCATCCAGTGTTTGGCTTACCAATTTTCTTTGGAGCCATGTATCTAATGTTTCAGATGGTCTATACCATCGGGAAACCACTCCAAGATGGACTGAGCCAAGTGATGGAATGGTTCAAGACAGTCGCTCTAGAGCCGCTCCTGAGCTTCCTACCCAAGTTTCCCCACGATTTACTCATCGATGGCATTTATGGCGGTGTTGGCACTGTAGCGGCGTTTATTCCGGTGATCTGGATCTTTTTTATCTGTATGGCGATCGTCGAGGATAGCGGTTATCTATCTCGATCGGCTTATTTGATGGATGCTTTCATGGAACGGTTGGGTTTGGATGGTCGATCGTTCGTGATGTCGTTGATGGGCTTTGGCTGTAATATCCCCGCCATTATGGGCTTACGGGTGATGAGATCGCCCGCATTACGGTTATTATCAATGTTGGTAATTCCCTTTTCGCTCTGTTCAGCAAGACTAAATGTGTTCATTTTTATGACCACAGCTCTATTTAGTGCTACCGTCGCACCAGCAGTACTCTTCAGCCTCTATCTATTCAGCTTTGCAGCGGCTATTCTCACCGCATTTGTCTTCAAAGGTAAATATCCCAACCAAGAACCATTGGTATTGGAATTACCACCCTACCGTTTTCCCACCGTGCGCCAAATGCTGATGCGAGCATGGTTGGAAGTCAAACATTTCCTGCGGTTTTCCTGGAAATTTATCATTTTTGGCGTAGTCGCGATTTGGCTGTGCAATAATCTCCCCACGAATGTCGAACCTGCTAGTGCTGGCACGATTTCTGGATCGATCGGGAGCGCGCTGCAGCCCATTTTAGGGCCATTGGGCATCAATCCTAAGTTATCGGTCTCCTTAATTTTTGGCTTCATCGCCA
>NZ_JANOJV010000189.1:0-4663 GCF_031418915.1 Chamaesiphon sp. VAR_48_metabat_135_sub
CTCCTGCGGTTGCAGCACAATCGCACCCCGCCCATAAGAGAGTACCCACCGCTTCAGCTCTTGTAACCCTTTCGCTACAAATTTCAGCGTCATCGCTCCATGCTCATGCTCGATAATTTCCTGACTCGGATGCCAAATTCGTTCGCGGATATAGGGCGCAGTCTTCCCATCGAACCAAATTTCAATTGACTGGAGTTCCCCGCCTACCTCCGCCTGAAAGATATCCTCAAAGTGTTGCTGCGGATCGAAACTAGGATCGCGGATGAAACTTTGGGCTAATACTTCTAGCTTGCGAATTCTGTCCACTCGAAACCACCGAATCGCTTGTCGAGTCTGACAATAACCAATCACATAGGGATTGGTACCGCGATAGATATAGAGCAGATAAGGATCGAAGATTCTTTCGCCCACACTATCTCGACTGGCAGTGTAGTAAGTCATCTGAGTTGAACAACCCTTTTGACAAGCAGTTTCTAGACTCTGCCAAATCTGCGGATCGAGATCGATCTTGGCTCCAGTCCGAAATAGTACTCGATCGCTAGCTACCTGCTGCAAATTCACCCAAGTAGTCTCTGGTAAACGCTCTCCTAGCCGTTGGATTGCCGATCGCAGTTGAATACTATAAGCTGCACCCGCACAACCCTCTAGCATCCGCGCACCTAGTGTTAGAGCGAATAATTCACCTTCACCGAGGGGGATAGTCGGTAGATTCCACTTGAGATCGGTATAGTGCCAACCTTTGGTTTTGGTATACTCGATCGGTGCATGATAGCGATCTCGCAAGAATTCTAGATCGTGTCTAATTGTGCGCTCGGTAACTTCTACTTCCGCCCCTAAACTACTGGCGGTATGTCTGCTCGATAATTGTTGGCGAAATATTTCATCGAGTCGGATCAAGCGTTCGAGCTTAATCGGTGTAGTTGATTTCATAGGTAAGTTAGCTGACTACACTCAGAATACCCAACCAAGTCGGAAAAAACCTTTCCGACATAACCTCGTGCAGATATTTTCGCCGATTAAGTTTTGCGAACAAACAAAAAGCTGATAGCGTCTAGTAAGTACATCTATTTAGCGATCTGGTGGTTTGGGTGAGTCGGTCATTTTGGTACCTCAACCCCAGGATGTAGGGATGGAGATCCAGCGACTATTTCAGCAACCAGATCGACTACAATCGATCGCGTGCAATGGAAGATTACGGATGGGTACGGCTGGTGCAGCAAAACGGATTGCCGCATCTTTAATCGAGACTTTAATATCTACAAAATATCGTTATTGACGATCGCAGGAGCATCAGATGCAATTAAAACCTTGGCAGTGGGCTATTTTAGTATCACCGATCGCGAGTATCGTTATTTTTCTCCTCATTGCTGCTGGAGTCAAAATCCATGAGTGGGGGCTGAACTGGATTTGGGGTGTATTTACCCTGGCGTTTGTGGGATGGCGGTGGTTCTTGGTACGTTGGACGAAATCTTCAATTGGGAAGGGTGCCGATGTTATCGCAGCGGCGAGTCGAGAACTCGAATCAATTACCGCCAATGCTACTCCACTGGCTGGTGATACCGCAGAGCTGGTTACTACAGTATTGCAAAAAGTCATTACCGAATCTCAACTCGATCGACCGATCTGGGAAGATTGGACGACATTTTGGGCGCGGTGTCAGGAATTGATTGTCGCCATTGCCAAGATTTATCATCCTGAAGTTAAATATCCGCTACTGAATATCTATGTTACCCAAGCATATGGCTTGATTCGGGGTACCACGGATGATATGGATGAGTGGATGCAGAAACTAGCACCAGCACTCGATCGAGTCACGATCGCCCAGACCTATGAAGCCTATGAGACGTACCAAAAATTAGCACCTTCAGCCCAGAAACTCCTGAAGGTCTGGAATTGGGCGCAATGGATGATTAATCCGGTTAAGGCGATCGCCAGAACTGCCACCAAGGAGGCTGCTAGCGTTGCCGATCGACAGTTGTTGGTCAATTTAGGTCAATTAACTCGCGAAGCTGCCTTGACGAATCTTTGTCGTCAGGCTGTGACTTTATATAGTGGCAACATCCAACCCTTACCGACGACTGTTGCGAAAATCTCACCAGCAGCGAATACTCAGACTCTCCGAGATATCCTGACTTTTGCCGAACCGCCAGATAAAATCGAGCAAAAACCGATCGATATTTTGCTAGTAGGGCGCACGGGTGCGGGTAAAAGCAGTTTGATTAATACGTTATTTCAGACAGAATTAGCCGTCGTGGATGTTTTACCGAGTACTGACAAAATTCAGAATTATCAATGGCAAATTCCCAGTGGTGAAAGTCTGACACTGTGGGATAGCCCAGGTTACGAGCAAGCCAAGCGGGAGGATTTACGATCGCAAGTACTGAAATATGCAGCGACTGCGGATTTACTCTTATTAGTCACACCAGCACTAGATCCAGCATTGCAGATGGATCTGGACTTTTTGCAAGAGTTAAAGCAGACAGTTTCAGATTTACCGATCGTCACGATCTTAACTCAGGTCGATCGCGTCCGTCCATTGCGAGAATGGACACCGCCCTACGATTGGCAATACGGCACGCGCCCAAAGGAAGTCGCCATTCGGGAAGCTACGGCTTATCGAAATGAATTCTTTGCGGAGTACTGCGATTTAGTTTTACCCCTAGTGAATGCCGATCCTCGCATCGACAGACAGGCGTGGGGGATGGATACATTATCATTGGCTTTGCTGCAATCGATCGAACCGAGCAAGCAAATTCGCCTCGCCCGCTTTTTACGCAACCTCGATGCCAGAATTATCGCCGCTGCGCAAATTATCGATCGATATAGTCTCCAAATGACCACGACTCAGGGACTTACCCAACTTCTCAAAAGTCCAGTCCTAGAATTTATCTCCACCGTCACCACTGGTACGCCTGCGCTGGCTCAATTACTTACCACCCAAATTCCCGTGGAACAGTTACCCGTCGTCATCGGTAAATTGCAAATGGCGTATGACTTGCATTCCCTCTTAAATACCCACCAGACTAAATCGATCAGCTTCGATCTCTTGTCCATGTGGTCATTATTACTAGATAATTCTGCCGCTCCAAATAAAAATGCCTATGCTTTCGGTCATGCACTGGTAGAATATTGGACGCAATCTTTGAGCATCGAGCAACTTCAGTCCAGGTTTAGCCACTATTTACAGATCGATCCTTAATTTACTCGATCTCGATCGGCTCGACTCATCCCAATTTTAAATTAATAATCGGGATATAATTCTTGCTGTGTATACATTTCGATCGATCCGCAAAAAAAGATCGACATAATTCGGGAACATTTCAGGAAAGTGGTCACAACGATCTGTAGATAATAGTACGAACGCAAAAGACACAAACGACAAAAACCGTTAACCGCATTAAACCCGCAGATTGAAATCTAAATTAAATCTCGAACTTTTACGGAATTAACTAAAAATATTTGTAGTCTTCAGTATACGTAAGTCAATAATTAACTAATTAAGTACAGGAACATCTAATCATGAACTTCAAATCTATCCTCGTTGTCGGTTTAAGCATCGCTACACTCGGTTTATCCCTCCCCGCTCATGCTGGCGAAACAGAAGTAGAGACAGGTGCTGGTGCTGGTAGTACAGGGACTGTCATTGACAACCAACAAGGTGCTGTGACTAATGGTAGTGGTAACACCACCAACCAACTAATCAAAAATACAGTTAAAAACAAGAAAAAAGGTCTTGGTGGTGGCGATACTGGAACTTCTTTGACTAACGGTCAGATGTCCGATACGACTGGTTATGGCAACACTACTAACCAAGTTATCAAAAATAAAGTTCTCAACAAGCAAAAATCCCACTAAACAGTTGCTGGCGGTTGTCGGCGCCACCATTGATAACCGCTGCTGTTTTCACTCATTGCCAAGATTTTAGTCAACTTACTTAAATAGGAATATACGATCGTGAACTTTAAATCTATCCTCGTTGTTGGTTTAAGCATCGCTACACTCGGTTTATCTCTCCCCGCTCATGCTGGCGAAACAGAAGTAGAGACAGGTGCTGGTGCTGGTAGTACAGGGACTGTCATTGACAATCAACAAGGTTCTTCCATCTATGGTAACGGTAACACCACCAACCAAAAGATCAAAAATGTAGTTAAAAACAAGCAAAAAGGTCTTGGTGGTGGCGACACGGGAACTTCACTGACTAACGGTCAGGGTTCTGAGGTTGTTGGTGACGGTAACAAAACCAACCAAGTTATCAAAAATAAAGTTCTCAACAAGCAAAAATCTCACTAAACAGTTGCTGGCGGTTGTCGGCTCCATCATTGACAACCGCTACTGTTTGCAATCATTGCCAAGATTTTAATCAACTAACTTACTTAAATAGGAATATCCAGTCATGAACTTCAAATCTATCCTCGTTGTCGGTTTAAGCATCGCTACACTCGGTTTATCTCTCCCCGCTCATGCTGGTGATACCAGCACTGTAATTGACAACCAACAAGGTTCTGCTGTCTATGGTAACGGCAACACCACCAACCAAAAGATCAAAAATACAGTTAAAAACAAGCAAAAAGGTTATGGCGGTGGCGATACTGGTACTTCCCTAACTAACGGTCAAGGTTCTGAGGTTTATGGTAATGGTAACCTCACCAACCAAAAGATCAAA
>NZ_JANOJV010000190.1:0-2040 GCF_031418915.1 Chamaesiphon sp. VAR_48_metabat_135_sub
TCCTTCAAGCTCTCCAGACTGACGATCGAGGTATTAGTCCCAAACATCTCATTCAGAGCTGTAGTCGAGGGTGCATGGCACAAATCAGAGCAATCAGCGAGATTATTAGAACCGAGCGTCCGCATCATTAGTTGCAGCAGAAACGCGGCTTCATTAGAGCCACGCCCAGAACTATAGGAAGCAACTCGCTCTGGATCTTTTTGGAATGCAGTAGTCGCAATTGCGTAAATCTCCGCCCAGGAAATCCGCTCATAATGAGAGCTACCCGCCCGCAAAATTACTGGAAAACTCAACCTACCTAATTTATCCGCTTCCAGGGACGACAATTGTTGCAGTCTAGCAATCGGATTTGTATCAAAAAAATGTGTCGATACTCCTGGCTGAATTTCTGAAGAAATCGCCTCGACACTTTTCATGCAGCGTTGAAGCTTTTCGCCTGTTTCGTTACTAAATCCGCCCTTTTGTCCGCCAGTTCCCCAGGAGCAAGATAGACAAGCACTTTTATGGAGCAGCGTTTTCCACAGCTTTGCGCCTTGGGGCGATAGTGTTTTCTGCGCCCAGTACTCAATAATGTGCGTTCCCCCACCAATTTCGGGGGTGCCTTCATTGGTTTCTTGGAAAGCTGGCTGGGGCTGGGAGTTAGTTTCCATTAGCGATCTCAAATTAATAAAGGTCATGCCTTAGATAAAGTATGACCACTTTCTAAACAAAGATATTCGGCGGACTTGGCTTTTGACGATCGTTGGCGTAGCCTCTCCATTGGAGAATCGATGTTTATTTCTATTACCCTGCCTTCTCGGCTTCTGCAATAGTATCAAACAAATTCAAAGGTTAAGCATCTATCAAAAGATAGACAAACTTATTTGTTTTAAGCCAACGAGCATCGTTTGCTAGTGAGTAGTATCTGGATCTGGGACAAGCCGTTTCGCTTCATCTTTGATTTCCTCTTTCATCGTGGTGCAAGCTTCAGTCAAAGTCTTCGGTTTGCTAACATTGCCTCGATGACCTTCAAAAATTTGCTGGGCTTCGTCTTTAATTTCTTCTTTCATCGCCGAGCACTTTTCAGTTAAAATATCGGACTGCTCAGTAGATTCAACCGTGTTCGGTTGAGTCTTTTCTGTCACGGAATTTCCGTTATCCATAGCATTCTTCGTGCAGTAAAGCACGAGTTTAAACTATTTATATTTTAAGATGTTTTTTTCGATCGAACCATCTATCAAATTGAATACTTGAGATTTATCGTTGGCGGAGCCTACGGTCGGTAATCGGGTAACAACGACAGTCTAGTTAGAACGATTAGATCTGGAGTAACCGGATTAGGATCGATGAAAGCGATCGTCGGATTCGTCACGCCTTACCGCCGATCGATCGGTTTCAGGCCAACGAATCGCACCGTCTCGTAACTCATCTTTTAATTTGGTGTGGGGATTCCCTGCTGTTTAGCTAAAACTACCGAACGTTGGGATCGCGGTAGACAGGCATATTGGAGCGATCTTCTTCTTTACGTCGTCCCAAGAATCCGAGTAAACCGGTTAAACCAGCCAATCCCCATAGACCTGAATTGTCATCGTTGCGTTCGTATGTAGTCGTGGTGCGTGGCTGTTGAGTATCTGTACGGGGGGTACTCGTTTGAGCAGCAGCGGGGGGAGTCATAGTTGCAAGTGAAACAATAGTAGCAAGGATACCAACATTGATGAAGGCGAGCGAAGATGATTTTTTCATGAGTTTAAACTCCTTTATTTACTAAGCGTGTGATTTCGCTAAAAAATTTGGATTACCAATCTAAATCGTTAGCTTAATTGCTTACCAATCTACCCAAGCTAGTTAGGAAATAACTCTGTCGTAAGTACTATGTTTAAAAAATTCTAAGTATTCCTAACGATGGCGTTAGATCGATCGCCTCTTGCCCATCCAGTTCAAATGCGAGTCAGGATATCCGTAAGTCTCACGCCTAATTGATTCTGGCGAGAAATGTCAAACTATAAGTAGTCACAAAAATCGCGTAAATTATAATTATTGATGCCCGTCGCAACTGAATCT
>NZ_JANOJV010000191.1:0-15625 GCF_031418915.1 Chamaesiphon sp. VAR_48_metabat_135_sub
ACATTAGCCCGCGCTCTTTGTCAAGAAAGTCAGTCATTACCTCCCGCACAGTTAGATCTAACACTCGGTCTAACTCCTCACTTGGCAATAACCATGCTATTTCCAGCGTCAGGTTCGCCAAAATCATCGGTACGGCGAGAGATTTGAGCGATCGAGTCCCAGGATAGGTTTTATTATAGTGACCTTTAGGATCATCTTTGCGCCGCAAGACATTTTGATAGGCTTGAAGAGCGACATCCTTCGCCCAGGATTCCCCGTCGGCGAGGGCATATTGACTGAATGCCATCGCAGCAAAACAGTCTGAGAAGATGTTGTAAGGCTGTACGAGGGGCTGTCCCGATCGATCGAGGGCAAAATACCAATTTCCCTGTGGATCGCGTCCGTGTTCGGCTAAGAAGCTCGCTCCATGTCCGGCTATTTTCAGCCACTCACTCCGCTGCTCCACCCGATTGTACAACATTGAAAATGTCCACACCTGGCGATTTTGGAGCCAGATAAACTTATCTGTATCGTATACTTTCCCCGATCGATCGAGACATGTAAAATAACCGCCTTGCTCCCAATCGATCGAATTTTGCTCCCAAAATGGCAATACATTATTCAGGAGTGTATCTCGGTAGAGTTTCGCTAGTTCCTTGAAATCGTAGTTCATGCTTGAGATCCTCGAATTTGCCCCTGTATAGCCGCGCTCAAGAGAATCCTATCATCTACTCCATTCCCAGTGTCAAATTAGATAGCCAGGGTAGTGAGTGGATAGTGAATAGTGGATAGTGAATGAGTAACTAGTACTAGGCGGCGCGAGTTATGTGACTATCCCAATCCCCGAATCTCGAACCCCGAACCCCGAATCCCGAACCCCGAACCCCGAACGCCCAAGACTACTAAATATCGAGTAATATTTCTTAAAATAAGTTATGGTATTTTTACTTAATGGGCATAATGGGGGAAAGTCTATTTTCTAACTACTTTTGGAGACATATAGAATGAAGTTGAGATCTTGGGGATTAATTGCTGGTGTTGCGATGAGTGGGGTTGTGGCTGGTGGGAGCTTCGATCGAGTTGGTGCTGTTACTACGGTTCTCTATGATGGCAGTTCGGGTGTTACGCCCGATAATAGTCCATATCTAGATTTCAGGGCAATCGGTGTTGCTTCCCAAATAGCTAGTGGTGGTGTGACTACTTTAAATACCTTCGATCCCAATCCACTTTTGTCCGAGTTTACTTTTGCTGGTTATGGCAATCGTAGTAACGCAGGTACTTTATTGACATCAACATTAGATAATAGTGCTGGATATACACTCAGCTTTAAAATAAAAATTAACTCGCAAACAAATACTGGAGCAAATGGTCCCAACCGTGCTGGCTTTAGCGTGCTGGTTTTGGGTAGTGATAAAAAAGGGGTAGAAATTGGATTTAGAGATTCTGATATTTTTGCTCAAAATAGTAGTTTTAATGCTATCAATGCTACCGAGCAAAAGTCAAATATTCGGACTGGGATACTTGACACGCTAACTACATACGATTTAAAAGTTACTGGTAGTGGTTATACTCTAACTATTGGTAGCAATCCAAATCAAAGTTTTAGCGGTCTGTTAAAGGACTATTCCGCTGCTGCAATAACTCCGCTTACCCAGGTTTACAACACTGCTGACGTTATTTTCTTTGGTGATAATACAACTTCGGCTGGTGCGAGTGTCGATATCCAAAATATCACGTTGAATACTAATGCTGCGGCGGTTCCCGAACCAAGTAGCCTGCTCGGCATGGGATTGGCGATCGGCTTTGGTGCTACTCTCAAACGTAAGTTAGGTAAAACCGATCGATCGATTACTAAGCTATTAAAGTAGATTAACCCAAGTTGCTAGTTATAGGTTTTTAGTGGGATGGGTGTTAGGTTTTAGCTGTTAGGTTTTATCCCATCGCTAATAGCCAATACCCAATACCTAATACCCGAATTAACTGCATTCGGTTCTATATAATTAATTACGATATTCACAACGGCTAATCACCATTCACTCATTTGTCTGACGCTTATCTATTAGTATCTCACGGCAGCCGCGATCCTCGTCCACAGATGGCTGTAGCCAAATTGGCGCAGCAATTAAGCGGCTGGTTTGCAGAATTTTCTGCTGTTAAATCTCCGACTTTAGTTGCAACAGCACAATTAGAATTGGCTGACAAACCCTTACACGTCCAAATTAGTGATTTTGCCCGCAACTGCTCGCCGTGCGGAATAAAACGAGTGCTAATTTTACCGCTATTTTTAATATCTGGCGTACATGTCATGGACGATATCCCCGCAGAGGTAGCCATTGCCGATCGAGAACTTGGCGACCTGGTAGAATTAGTAGTCGCACCCTTTCTCGGCTTTCATCCTAATTTTACAAATTTGTTCGGACAGAACCTTTCTCACTACTCCAGTCAGACTATGATAATAGCCCACGGTAGTCGGCGATCGGGTGGAAATGCGATCGTCGAACAACTAGCAAGTAGTTTGAATATCAGTGTCGCTTACTGGTCGGTCTCCCCCAGCTTAACAGATACAGTCGCAGCATCGATCGCCACAGGTGCAACAGAAATTAGGATCTTACCTTATTTTCTATTTGCGGGTGGAATCACTGACGCGATCGAATCTCTAGTCGCACAATTAAGACAGCAGTATCCACAGGTACAATTAACTCTAGGCGAGCCAATCGGTAATAGTCCAGAATTGGCGGCAACAATCGGCAAAATCTTAACAACGTTGGCGTAGCCGCTCGGACATCTGAAAATTAGTGCCAAATCCAGACAGAGGACAAGTGATTCAGACAATTGGTAAGGTTTATTTAGTCGGTGCAGGGCCTGGAGATCCAGGACTATTGACGATTAAAGGTAAGATATTATTAGAATCTGCCGACGTGGTAATTTATGATGCCCTAGTTAGTGCCGAAATCCTCGCAATCATCTCTCCCCATGCGGAGCAAATCGATGCGGGTAAACGGATGGGTAGACATTCCCTGCTCCAGAATGAAACCACCGAACTATTAATTGCTAAAGCCAAGGAACAGGCGATCGTCGTGCGGTTAAAGGGTGGAGATCCGTTTATTTTCGGACGTGGCGGTGAAGAAATGGAGGATCTAGTTGCTGCGGGAATACCTGTAGAAGTTGTACCTGGAGTTACCTCTGGTATTGCGGCTCCAGCCTATGCTGGTATCCCCCTCACCCATCGCAATTATAGTTCTTCAGTTATTTTTGTGACTGGGCACGAAATGGCTGGTAAATACCGTCCTGGAGTCAATTGGCAAGCGATCGCTCAAAGTGCCGAAACAATTGTAGTGTATATGGGCGTTCACAATCTCGATCGGATTGCCCATGAACTAATTGCGGCTGGATTGGCTGGTGACACACCGATTGCCTTAGTCCGGTGGGGCACCACGCCCAATCAACAGGAACTAATCGCCACTTTAGAGACGGTGGTAGCAGCAGTCGAAATTCGACAATTTAGTGCGCCATCAATCGCCGTAATAGGCAATGTGGTTAAGCTCCACGATACACTCGGCAGTCTATACGCGCCAAATTAATCAGCAAACTTGACGAGATGCTAATTTTTCAAAATGTGCTTGAGTCTGATACAGAAATAATTCGCGACTGTCAACTGCATTGGTTATGTTGGGAACTAGATTGCGAGCTTGAAGTGCCATGTGCATTTGGAGATGGGCTACATAGTCACTCATTTCTTCACCTGCTGCTAGCTGGGAATCTAGATTAGTCTGAGCGAAATTATTTTCTATCACCGATTTTATTAGAGTTTAAGGGTGGATCTTCAACATTCACTCCCGAATTTAGCACACTAGATCGACTTCCGATCGAGATCTGCAATGAAGGTTAATAAATTAAAATGAAAATCCCGTGTTTCCCAAATATCTTCATGGGGCTGTAAGTGTCGCTCTTCCAGCGTATCCTAGGATGCTCAGATTTTGCCAGCAGATGATACACGATCGAATATTGCGTCATGAAATCGATGCGGAACTTGTTAGATAGATCGATTGTCGGAGTAATTGTCGCCCCCATAGGGTGCTGTTAGCTAGCGACTGAAATCTTTGGCGGTGCGGAAACGGAGCAAATATCCTTAACCCAAACTGACATTATCGATCGTGAGTAATTGCCCCCGATCGACATAACCGATCGATCGTACAGTATTCTAAAGAGCAAGACTCTTGTAAAGTGTTGCTCGCTCCAACAGCCTACTAGCAGCCTGCCTTTAGAAATATGATTTCTTGCGAAACAGATTTGCGGTAGGGTGCGTTACGGCTTCGCCTAACACACCCTACGAGAAAAAATTTTAGTTTCTAAGGGCAGGCTACTAGAATCGCTTTCAACTTTCAACTTTCCACTAAATTCAAACCCCGCATTTACCAAATTTAAAATCCAAATGATAAAGAAACCATTAGCTGTTCTATGTTTGGGATTAGTATCGATCGAATTAGGTTACTTCCCTACCATCCTGGCTGCGGCTGAAAATAAACAAGTAGATAGCACGATCGGCTGCGATATGATGATTGCTGGTGGTGGTTTGAGCGGTACGGCTACCGCTTATGAAGGTTTACTGGCTGGTAAACAAGTCTGCATGACGGAGATTACCGATTGGGTAGGCGGACAAATCACCGCCCAAGGCGTATCTGCACTCGATGAACGTCCCACCCAACGCGCCAAAAAATATTTCCCGCGCGGTTATCTCGAATTTCGTCAAAAGATTCAGGAGCGTTACGGCAAATTGAACCCTGGCGACTGCTGGGTGAGTGAAGCTTGCTTTCTACCTAAAGATGCTCATAACATCCTGTACGGGATGTTGCAGACAGCAGAGCGCAAGGGTAAAGGCAAACTTCATTGGTATCCGAATACCGTAGTCAAAGATCTCATCGTTGCCAAACGCGGCGAAGGACAACAGATTAATGCGGTAGTGGCAATTCAACACGAAGTTCACCCAGGAACGCCACCTGTAAACACAGAAACATTGTCGCAGACGATCGAGGATGCTTATAATTATCGAGATTCTCACCGATTTCAGAAGCGCAAAATTATCTTCATCCCCACCCATAAAACAGCCCAACAGCAAGCCTCGAAACCCGCAGACTGGTATGTCGTCGATGCCACTGAAACCGGAGAACTAGTCGGCTTGGCAGATGTCCCCTATCGTCTGGGTATCGACGCAAGATCTGCTGACGAACCCTCATCCGCCAGCACCACAGGCGATCCTTACTGCACCCAAGGGTTTACCTATCCCTTTGCAATGGAGACGACAGCGACACCTCAACCGCAAACTCCACCAGTTTTTTATCAACAGTACGCCCCCTACTATAGCTACGAACTCAAACGTCTAGCTGATTTTGGCGTAGTCTATAGCTATCGCCGGATTTGGAGTCCTGGTGAAGGCAAAGCCACTAAATTCGGCGGGATTAACTATTCGGCTCCCGCACCTGGGGATATCTCCATGCAAAACTGGACTTGGGGAAATGATTATCGCCCAGGTAGTGCTAACGATAATTTAATTCTCGATCGATCCCAATTGCAAACTGGCAAACAATTAGAACCAGGTGGCTGGATGGGTGGATTGCGGACGAGTACCCTCCGCAAAGGCGAAGAAAACTCCCAAGGATTCTACTACTGGCTCGTCGCTGGCGAAACAGATTCCCGTGCCAATCCCGATCCCAAATCCGCCAATCATTGGGTAAAAACACCCAATCCTAACCAACGCTATCTCAGTGGCTTGGACTCCCCAATGGGTACAGTTCACGGTTTATCCAAATATCCCTACATCCGCGAAGGACGCAGAATTATCGGCAGACCTGCCTATGGTTATAAAGATGGATTTGTCATCTCAGAGGTCGATATGAGCCGAAATAACCTGCTCGATCCTAAGAAAATGCCAGAACTACCAGCCGACCAACAGCGTCAGCTACGTGCGAATTTAGCGGGTGTAGATGCCCTCAACGTACTATTTGGGGATAATCCCGAAAAAACGACATCCACCCCCGATCGACTGCAAAGCCGCTCCAAACGAGCCTCGAGGATGTATGCTGATAAAGCCGGAATCGAACACTATGCGATCGACGCGAACCAGCGACGGTTACAGGCCGATTTAGCCCCAACAGAGGGCACTAGTAAACCTACCCCCACCCGCAATCGAGCTACCATGTATGCTGATACTGTGGGCATCGGTCACTACGCGATCGATTTTCATCCCTGTATGCAAAACAGTCCCCACGAATCTCCCAATAATACCGAACGGGAAGGCGCACGCAAAGGCGAAGGAGCCGCTTACCCCTTCCAAATTCCCCTACGGGCAATGATTCCCCAAAAGATTGATAATATGTTAATAGCTGGCAAAAGTATCGCCACTAGTCATGTCGCGGCTGCTGCCTACCGGATTCATTCCTTTGAATGGTCTGCTGGTGCTGCTGCTGGTACCACGGCTGCATTTGCCCTCGAAAAAGGCATCACCCCCGCCCAAATCGTCGAAACACTCCCAAATCCCTCACCCTCAATTTTGGAGTTACGCAAACGCTTAACCGCTAACAACAACCCGACATCTTTTCCGAATACTTCGATCTTTAATAATAATTGGCAAGAGTGGAAGTAAATTTCTATGGTTTTTACGACTGAAAAGTCTAGTCAGACAGTAACGGTTTCAAAACCTTATCCAAATTTTAAAGTCATCGTTTTAGATGATGACTTTAATACTTTTGAGCACGTTCATACTTGTTTGATGACTTATGTTCCAGGCATGAGTGAAGATCGTGCCTGGGAATTGACAAATCAAGTCCATTTTGAAGGACAAGCGATCGTCTGGGTCGGCCCGCAAGAGCAAGCAGAACTCTATCACCAACAGTTACGCCGTGCTGGTTTAACAATGGCACCTTTGGAAGGGGCATAAATTAGGTTTCGAACTGTGATGGAAAATCTGCCACTACAACAACTCGAAATAGTGGAAAAAAAAGCGAGTGGATATCTAAAAACTCAGCAATTAATAGCTGTGTGTTAGTGGTGGGTGAGAGCGGGTTTGATTTAGATAGTTAGAATTATTCGTGGGTTATTTCATAAACAAAGCCATCTACGGATTGTGTATAATTTAATTAGATTAATCTACTCGATCGTATGTCTCCAACTCCCCTACTAATCCTCGTCGATGGACACTCTTTGGCTTATCGTTCTTATTATGCTTATGCAAAAAGTAAGAGCGGTGGCTTGATGACTTCGGCGGGAGTGCCGACGAGTATTTGTTTTGGATTTGTGAAGGCTTTGGTGGAGATTATTAATAGTCAAAAACCGGATTCGATGGCGATCGCATTTGACTTACGCCAGCCGACTTTTAGACATGAGGCTGATGATAATTATAAGGCCGATCGAGTGGAAACGCCGGAAGATTTCACAATCGATATTCAGAATCTATATCTGTTATTGACGGCGTTAAATTTACCGACGATTACGGCTCCAGGATATGAGGCTGATGACATTTTGGGGACGTTGGCGGGGAGAGGTAGCCGCGCTGGTTATCAGGTGAAGATTTTGTCTGGCGATAAGGATATGTTCCAATTGGTGAACGATCGAGACAGGGTGAGTGTATTGTATCTATCATCAGCTTACTCTCCTGGCGGTCAACCTGGGACGACGGAAATGAATGAGCAGGGGGTAATCGATAAGATGGGGGTGAGAGCCAATCAGATTATTGACTACAAGGCTTTGTGTGGGGATAAGTCGGATAGCATTCCTGGCGTGCGCGGAATTGGGGACAAGACGGCGGTGAAGTTATTAACAGAATATCAGGATCTAAAGACTGTTTACGATCGAGTGGATGAGATTCCAGGTGCGACAGGTAAGAGGCTGGTTGCGGGGAAGGAGGATGCAGATCACTCGCAATATTTAGCGAGGATTATTACGGATGTACCGTTAGATTTGGAGCTAAAATCAACTAAGTTAACTGGGTTTGATTTTGGGCAGGTGCAGCCGTTATTACAGACGCTGGAATTGCATCGTTTTAATAAGGATATTGAGAAGCTGCATGAAGCTTTTGGAGGGGTGACAATTCCTGATGCGATTCCTGATAGTCAGGAGTCGGTTAGTTTGATTGCACCTGATGATGGTAGTGACGATCTCTGGTTTTTTAGTGCCGAAGATACGGATAAATTTCAGCTCAGTCGGCAATGTCCAATTCAACCGCAAATTATCGATAGTTCAGAGAAACTGCAAGCTTTAATTACCAATCTCCAACAATACACAGACCCAAATCGTCCCATTGCTTGGGATACGGAAACTACCGATTTAGAACCGCGAAATGCGAAATTAGTTGGGATTGGTTGTTGTTGGGGCGAGGAAACTAATAGCGTGGCATATATTCCCGTCGGACATGAAACGGGCGATAATTTAGATCTAGAATTAGTTTTAAATAGTCTCAAACCAATTCTCGAATCTGCGACATATCCAAAAGTATTGCAGAATGCCAAGTTCGATCGATTGGTATTTAAAAACCAAGGTGTTAATCTCCAAGGCGTGGTATTTGACACGATGTTGGCGAGCTACGTCTTAAATCCCGATAGCAGCCATAACCTCACAGATTTATCCAGCCGCTATCTGGGCATTGTCCCCCAAAGTTATACCGAACTAGTCGCCAAAGGACAAACTATCGCGAATATTAGCATCCCCCTAGTCGCTGAATATTGCGGGATGGATGTCTGGGGTACCTGCCGCCTGCACAGCCTCCTCAAAGCCGAATTAGCCGCCGCTCCGAAATTACTCGCACTATTACAAGAGATCGAGCAACCTCTCGAACCCATTCTCGCCGAGATGGAAGATCGCGGGATTAATATCGATGCTGAATATCTGCAGACATTATCAGTAATTTTAGCCAAAGATTTAGATCGAATCGAAGCAGAAACCTACGCACTAGCGGGAGAAAAATTTAATCTCGGTTCACCCAAACAACTCGCCCAGATCCTCTTTGAAAAACTCGAACTGGATACAAAAGGTATCCGTCAAACTAAATCCGGCTACTCCACTGATGTCAATACCCTTGAAAAATTGCAAGGTAAACATGAAGTCGTCGATCTAATCCTCCAACACCGCACCTTCTCCAAACTCAAATCAACCTACGTTGACGCACTCCCTGCCCTAATTCATCCCAAAACAGGCAGAGTTCACACCGATTTTAATCAAGCCGTCACCAGCACAGGCAGACTATCATCATCCCATCCCAACCTCCAAAATATCCCCATCCGCACCGAATTTAGTCGCCAAATTCGTCGCGCATTTATCCCCGCACCAGGTTGGATTCTCGCCGCAGTTGACTACTCCCAAATCGAACTTCGCATCCTCGCCCATCTGAGTCAGGAACCTGTTTTAATTACTGCTTACAACCAAAACGAAGACATCCATACCGTCACCGCCAAACTATTGTTTGAAAGCGATACCGTTACCAGCGAACAACGCCGGATGGGTAAAATCATTAACTTCGGCGTAGTTTATGGCATGGGTGCCGCTAAATTTGGACGAGAAACTGGCGTAAAAACCAGCGAAGCCAAAATCTTCATCGAGAAATTTTACGAACGTTATCCAGGCATTTTCGACTACCTAGAGCGCGTCAAACGCGAAGCAATTGCCCTCGGATATGTCGAAACTGTCTGCGGACGGCGGCGGTATTTCAAGTTTGAAAGCGGTAAATTGCGCGGCTTAAAAGGTAGCGATCCAAATCAGATTAATCTCGAAGATTTAGGCAATCTCGGACAACTAGATGCGGGACATTTACGCGCTGCGGCGAATGCACCGATTCAGGGTTCGAGTGCGGATATTATTAAATTAGCGATGATTAAAATCGATAAGTTATTGGAGCAATATCAAGCGAAGATGTTATTGCAAGTGCATGATGAATTGGTATTGGAAATTCCGCTGGATGAGTGGGCGGAGTTGCAGCCGAAGATTAAGGCAACGATGGAAAATGCGATCGATCTGAGTGTGCCCATGGTGGCAGAAATTGGGAGTGGGGCTAATTGGATGGAGGCGAAATAAGAAATAAATTTAGATGGTAAGCAATGCCCACCATCTAAATTCAAATATCGATTCATCTATGCTTTGTCAGATTTCAGTTTCTTTCTCATCTGAACTGTGGCTGTACCACCGATTAAGGTGCCAATAATCGTAAATGGTTCGGGAACGGCGGTTGCTGCACTATTTATCGAACCACTTACGGTAAATGCACCTGAATTGTCAGCATTATTAGTATCATTAACTCGAAACTGAAGTACTGTACCATTATTCAGACCAGTACCAAAGATTGAGGCTAAGGAAACACTATTAAGTGAAAGATTGGTTGGTGGAGTTGGACTACCTAGACCATTTGCAACTGATGATGCAAATAAGTTGAAAAATCCTAGAGTACTATTCCCCAATAGCAAAGCACCAAAATTACGATTCTGTGGTCCAGTCAAAAAGGCGCCAGGTTGCACAAACCCTGCTTGTGTAGCTATCCCAGCCGCATTCGATCTGTAATTTCCATTTGCAATCTCGACAGTCCCTGAAACATTAAGGCTAATTGTATCTGTTCCCAGAAAATTGCTAGTTACGGTAAAGGATGGACCAGAGAAAACATCGGTACCATTGACAGTTGTTGTAGGAATTGTTAACGATGCTGCATTTGCACTAGAAGTACTTAGAGCCGTTGTGATTAGTAATAATCCAGCAGTAGCAAGGTAAACTTTATTACCCACATTCCGCAATGCGGAATGTGGGATTTTTAGATTGGTCGAAATGGAAGACATAGTAAAGCGTCCGTAGGATAATCGGGTTCTCTCAGTCTATTTGGTGGCACAAGTTGAATTTTTGATTCTTCCCAACCTGCTGACCGATAAACTTGGTCATAGTATGCCCACACAATAAAATTAAGTAGCTATAGGGTAGTAAAATTTCTTAATATTTATTCATATTATTCGATTCCAGCAATCTCAACTAAACCCGCTCAGTACTAGCCACTTCATTGTTTCTGAATACTCAGAGCAACAGCCTCAGCCACCTTAATTCCATCCACCCCCGCCGACAAAATCCCTCCCGCATAACCAGCACCTTCCCCCGCTGGATATAAACCCTTGGTATTTAAGCTTTGATAATCAGCTCCCCGCTTAATGCAAATCGGCGATGATGTGCGAGTTTCCACTCCCGTCAATACCGCATCGTGCATCGAAAATCCTTCGATTTGTTTATCAAAAGCAGGGATAGCTTCGCGAATAGCCTCGATCGCGTAATCTGGTAAACTCGAACTCAAATCGCACAGGTGAACTCCTGGCTTATATGACGGTTTGACGGTGCCTAACTGCGTGGAGGCTGTACCTGTCAAAAAGTCGCCTACCAGTTGTCCTGGAGCCTCATAGGTGCCGCCACCAAGTTTAAAAGCATTCTCTTCTAATCGCCGTTGAAATTCAATCCCCGCGATCGGATTACCTGGATAATCTTCGGGTGTAATTCCGACAACGATGCCACTATTGGCATTCTTACCGCTGCGCTCGTATTGGCTCATTCCATTCGTCACCACCCGCCCTACCTCTGATGTAGCGGCGACAACTTGCCCACCAGGGCACATACAGAAGCTATAAACCGATCGACCATTGGCGCAATGATGAACTAGACTATAATCAGCCGCACCGAGCATCGGATGTCCGATTTGAGATCCGAGCCGACATTTATCAATCAGGGATTGGGGATGTTCGACGCGAAAGCCGATCGAGAATGGTTTGGGTTCGATGTATACTCCAGACTGATGGAGCATTTCAAAGGTATCGCGGGCACTATGTCCAACTGCTAAAATCACATGGTTGCTGGGAATATATTCACCACTGGCGAGAGTAACACCGCAGACTTGCCCATTTTCGATATTAATATTTTCTACCCGACTCTGGAAGCGAATTTCACCACCTAAAGATTCGATCGAATTGCGGATGTTTTCAACGATTTTTACTAATCGATAGGTACCGATGTGGGGCTTATTAATATACAAAATTTCCGGCGCAGCACCCGCATTTACCAGCTCTGCTAATACCTTGCGCCCATGATGTTGGGCATCTTTAATTCGACTATAGAGCTTACCATCCGAAAATGTCCCCGCACCACCTTCGCCAAATTGAGCATTAGATTCGGGATTGAATTTCGCCTTGCTCCAAAAGCCAAAAGTATCGACAGATCGATCGTGTACAGCCTTTCCGCGCTCTAAAATAATTGGGCGAAATCCCATCTGTGCCAATAATAACCCAGCAAACATCCCACATGGCCCACAACCAATCACGATCGGACGTTGTTCTATTTTAGCTGTTGCTTGAGCAACATATCGATAGCTAGTATCGGGAGTTGGTACGATGTGCGGATCTTTTTTGAATCTTTGCAGGAGCTGTTTCTCCCGCGTCGTCTCGACATCGATAACATAGACAAACGAAACATCACCCCGTTTCCGCGCATCATAACTCCGCTTGAAAATAGTGTAGCGAATTAGATCCTTGGGATCGATCGATAGCTTCTTGAGAATAGCAGACTGAATATCCGCTTCAGTGCGATCGAGTGAGAGTTTGACTTCAGAGAGGCGGAGCATGGACGATTATCCTAGACAGTTGGCGCAAAATCTACTCTTATTCTGACATAGTGGTTATAGTCGTTGCTTGAATCCAAGAGTACAATAGTCGAATAGCAAAAAATATCTAGAATTATGGAACTAACACAAATTATTTCTACTGTTCGAGAATTATCTTCTACAGATCGACTATTGCTGTTACAGTTTTTAGTCAATGATTTGGTTAGAGAATCAGGATTGACTTCGTTGACTATAAAAGGAGACTATCCTGAATCGAATCAAAATATTCCAATCAGCTACGGATTGCATGACTCTTTTGAAGCTGCGGCAATTTTGGCTATAGCTCTAGCAGCAAAAAAGGCGACGGTTCATGGCTGATAAAGTCCGATTTGCATTCACAGAAGTAGATCCAAAACTTGGTGCATTGAGCACGCTCCCCTAGTTACCGATTATTCTAACTTATCAAAGTAAGTCAATTCGAGAAAGATCTTAAATTGAGTACAAGAAATTATGACTAAATCTAGAACTCGGTTGTACGAATTATCTGCCGCTGCATATGCCAATGGCGATTATACTGGCTGGTTTGAAACTTTGTATGCAGAAGCTCAAGGAAATTCCAATGCAATTCCCTGGGCGGATCGAGGCGTGAATGGATGGCTGGTAAACTGGGTTGAAACAGCCCAGTTAAATTTGCAAAATCTGCGAGTATTAGTTGTCGGCTGTGGATTGGGTGATGATGCCGAATATTTATCTAAACTCGGTGCGAAAGTCACAGCATTCGATCTATCTCAAACCGCTATCGATTGGTGTCATCATAGATTTCCTACATCTCAGGTAAATTATCAAGCTGTCGATTTATTCACCGCTCCAACCGAGTGGAAATTAAGTTTTGATCTGGTTATCGAGATTTATACTATTCAAGCACTACCTGCAAATATACGTCCAAATGCGATCGATTGTATAGGTAATTTCGTCGCACCTAATGGCAAGTTATTCGTCGTCTGTCGCGGTCGCGATCCTGAAGATGCTTGCGATAATTTACCTTTTCCCCTGACCAAAGACGAATTAAATAGATTTACCGACACTGGATTAACACAGATCTCCTTTGAAGATTCGATCGATACATTAGACACTACCCCAACCAGACGATTTCGGATTGTCTATTTAAAATTTGTCTAGCAGCGTCTAAAAATGAAATTACCCCATCTTCAAATTAGAAGATAGGGTAATTAGGATAGCCTCGATCTAGCTGAAGAGCGATCGAGTATAAATTAAGTGTTTTAACAATTCTAATTACTAAGAATCGAAAAACTACTTAAAACTGGCACATTAGCTAATAATAAATAACCAAAAGCAGCTCCACCAACGCCACCAATTAAAAAACCAGAAGTAAATTCGTTCCAGCCTTTTTGGTCGTTGAGATCGGCAGGTGGCTTGGGTACAGTCACGCTAGCCAGCGGTGCTGCGGGATTAGTACTTGCATAGATGGATAGACAGACAGTCAAAATCACCACCAACCCGACTGTACCTAACAATCCGGCTAAATGGGCTTGATCCGCACTGCGGAGTGGTCCTAGGAGCGTGAAGGGGCCGATCAGGAGATAGCCATGAGCCATTCCAATTTCTAAACCCCGTCGTTGAGCGGACAAACCACCACGGTAGACAGGTAAATTACCGATGAAAGCTTTGATAATATCCGAAGAGTTGACTGGAGTAGCTAAATTGCTAACTTCAGGACTAGGACTACTGATAGCTTGAGTACGATTAGGCATGGAGAACCTCTCAAAAAATAAGGGGATAGGGGATAGGGATTAGGGGATAGGGATTAGGAATTAGCTAACAACTACGACCTATTCCCTAACACCAAACACTACAAGGGATGAAATAATAAGTCGGGGAAGAAACGATTGAACTCAATCAAAATACCCGCTGTAAATGTCATCCAAACTGCTGCCAAGACTGGAGCAGTAGATAGAAATCTGACAAAATGTGACATGGAATATCTCCAGGATCTAAAATCGATGATGGCTGGGTTGCTGCCCGAAGGCAATCCGGTTGGTGAAGAGGGAGATTCGATCGGCAAATTACTCAGTTTCTAGTTACATTGCTGTTGACTTGGTTCTGGAAATTATGCTAATCGATCGACCAAATTTACCGAGGAGAAACGGTGATTTCATTATCTTTAGCAACTAATTTACCAGAGGTAAATTCAGCCGCAGCAGCAGCAGGCCAAGCAAATCCGCCTAACATACAGCTAATTGCTAGAGGTAAATCGATAATAATTTCTTTTTCTTCTGCGTTGTCGCCTTTTTTGATGGCGATCACGTAGGCACGACCTACCCAACCGATCCAACCAGCGATGTAGAGGAACAGAACACTAGGGATCAAGAAGTCGCCTGCTCGATCGAGTCGTCCATCTACAATCAGGTGTGGAAGTCCTTCAGGGCCACACAGAGCTTGGGAGTAAAGCGCAAAGCGTTTCTTGCCAGATTCGGGGTCGCTGGTGGTATTCCGTGCCGATGCCGCACGTTGCTGGAAGGCTTGGGATTCGCTACAACGAACGAGTCCGGCTACTTCTGACGCAGATGCGATCGGAGCAAAGTTGAACCAGAGACAGATGGCAAAGACAAAAGCCAACAGTTTTTGCATAATGATTGTTTCCTTGTGTAACAAAACAAGAAGTTTTGTTTGCAAAATACACGATCGAGAACCCGATCTGCATTAGCAAAAAAACTATAATAGTCTTTGTGGTAATCTCAGTAATATCTCGCGTCGATCGCCAAATATTACCGATATTATAGAGGTTGGCGATATTTTGCCGTTCCCTAGAGCTGCTCCAATCGAGAATCGTTGAGATCTCGATCGATCGGCTATTCGAGTTGGTGTATTATCCGATCGACAGATCCACCACGACGGTTGCCAAATTATTTACCTCTATTTTCATATTTAAAATTAGCAGCTAATGACAACAGTTTTATCAATTGAAACAAGTTGTGACGAAACTGCGGTAGCAATCGTTAACAATCGTAAAGTTTGCAGCAGTAT
>NZ_JANOJV010000192.1:0-2775 GCF_031418915.1 Chamaesiphon sp. VAR_48_metabat_135_sub
GGTGTTGTGGTTTGGCGATGTTATGGTTATGTGTGACGGTTCAGCCTTCAATCTTGACTGGAGTGCGGGTGAATGCGGCGAGTTCCCCTGGTGCAAGTGCGAGTAGTGGGGATTTAATAGATCGCGCTCAACAACTGTACCAGTCGGGGAATTATCCCCAAGCGATCGAATTACTCAAACAAGCGATCGATACTTACCGCACAGATCCGCTCAAACAGGCGATGGGGTGGAGTAATTTAGCCTTAGTCTATCAGCAGTTGGGCGATTGGCAAGCTGCGAATAACGCGATCGATCGGAGTTTAAAGTTATTACAAAATCGGTCTATTCCAGGTAGATCGGGAATTCTCGCCCAAACATTAGAAATTCAGGGACAATTACAGTTCGCGCAGGGACAAACTGAAGCTGCGTTGACGACTTGGGAGCAAACAGCGCAACTGTATACCCAAATCGGCGATGATGCGGGGATTACGCGATCGCAAATCAACCAGTGTCATGCTTTGCGCGTCCTCGGTTTCTATCGACGGGCGCAAACTATCCTCGAAAAGTTAAAAGTTAGTTTAGTCAGTAAACCCGATACAACGATTAAAGTAGTAACGCTACGCTCGTTAGGGATTGCGCTCGAACAATCTGGCGATGTCGAGCGAGCGGGTACGGTGTTAGAGCAGAGTTTAACTATTGCCAAAAAACTGAAGTTGGATAATGAAATTAATGCTACCCACTTAATATTGGGGAATCTAGCGAGAACCAAGCAGCAAGTACCTAAAGCGATCGATTATTACTCACTAGCCGCCACATCGACGACTAACTTAGTCTCGATTCAAGCTCGTTTGAATTTATTAAGTTTGCAAATAGAAGCCAAACAAAATACTGAAGCAGAACAACTAATTGTGCCAATTCAACAGCAATTAGCCACATTACCGCCCAATCGGACTAAATTTAACGCCCAGATTAATTTCGCTCAAAGTCTGAGTAAACTCAATCGTCGCTCGTTAGCAGCGCAAGTCTTAGCCGAGACGATTCAACAGTCTAAAAATTTGGACGATCGCCAGCGCACTCAATCCTTAGCTTTAGGAACCCTCGGAGAGCTTTACAAACAACAAGAACAATGGCAAGATGCCGAAGATGCTACCAGTCGAGCCTTAACATTGGTAGCTAGTGCAAATGCTGACGATCTTGCCTATCGCTGGTATGGACAATTGGGGTATGTATTAGCAAAACAGAATAAAGATAAGCAAGCGATCGAATCTTACAGTGCGGCGATCGACACCCTAAAATTATTGCGGAAAGATTTAGTCGATGTCAATCGCGATCTTCAATTTACGTTCAAAGAAAGTATCGAACCTACCTATCGAGAATTAGTTGGGTTACTACTTAAACCTAGCAATCAAAATAGTAGTGGTAAAAACTTAGAGCGAGCGCGAAACTTAATCGAAGATCTCCAAGTTGCCGAACTCGATAACTTCTTCCGCGAAGCTTGTTTGAATAATAGTAAAGTAATTATCGATGAAGTAGTCGATCGTGAAAATCCCAATGCGGCAATTATCTATCCAATTATTTTAGAAAATGAATTGCAGGTGATTGTTAAAATTCCTGGACAAAAGATCTTAAAACAACATCGGGTAGCCAAAACTAGACAGGCGGTAGAGAAAGATTTACAACAATTGCAAGATTGGTTATTAGAACCCGATCGTAACAAAGATATTCAGCGATTATCGCAGGAGGTCTATAGTTGGTTAGTTGCACCATTTGAAAGTGAATTTAACGGTAAAATTAATACTTTAGTTTTCGTCCTCGATGGCTCATTTAGGAATGTACCGATGTCAGTACTCTACGATGGTAAACAATATTTAATCGAGAAAAATTATGCGATTGGGACTAATTTAGGCTTAAGCTTACAGTCATCCAAACCAATCTCTCGATCGACTCTAAATATATTAGCAGTGGGATTAGCGAAACCCTCTAAACAATTTGCTAATATTTTTAGTGACTTACCAGAAGTGCCATCGCAGATGAAGGCAATTCGCGATACTGGAGTGATGATGACTGAATTAAAAGATGATAAATTCACGATTCAAGCCTTTGGAGAGCAAGTCAAAGATATCCCTTATAACGTGATTCATCTGGCAACTCACGGACAATTTAGTTCGCAAATTGACAAGACATTTTTACTCGCTAATGATGGGGAACTAAAGCTGGTAGAATTTGATAAATTACTCCGCGATCGCGCTCAAACTCAACGAAATCCGATCGAACTGTTAGTAATGAGTGCCTGTGAAACAGCGGTAGGCGATAACCGTGCCACCCTGGGGCTGGCGGGAGTTGCAGTCAAAGCAGGGGCACAAAGTACCTTAGCCTCACTCTGGAAAGTGAAAGATTCATCCACCGCTGTATTGATGGGAGAATTTTACCGAGAGTTAAAAACAGGTAAAGTATCCAAAGCCGAAGCTCTTCGCCGCGCCCAAATCAAGTTACTCAAAGAGTATAGTAATTATTCAGCTCCCCTATATTGGGCACCATTTATTCTGGTGGGTAATTGGTTGTAGGCGGCGGATCTATCTATATTCATTCTCATATTCATCTTCTGGATCGCAGCTATAAGCTAGAAGATGCACTTGAATAGTTTCGCTTACCCCAAATGCTGCTGCATTTGTCAGCTCCATCTGAGCTGTCACCTGTGGCAACCAGGAAGCATAACTAGCCCACTGTGATGTATCGGATGCACAAGAAGTAACGAGAAGCGTGGACATATTATAGCTACTGCCCATACTGCATTTG
>NZ_JANOJV010000193.1:0-1732 GCF_031418915.1 Chamaesiphon sp. VAR_48_metabat_135_sub
AGACCGGAATGGATCGACCTTTAATTTTCCCAATACTATAACTTGGGCGGAAGGTAGCTCCGTCAGTTATGGTCTTGAAGGAGGCACTGGCCCTGGTTATCTTGCTTACCTGAAAGTTTCTGGACAGAGTTGTCTGTACAACATTTGGTCGAAGCGGGGGAAGGTTCATCTCGAACATTTGATATCGAGCCTTCGTCAAGTCAAAGTTCGATCGAGATAGATTCCAGTTCTACAAATACTATCGATCGAAGCTATAAATATATTGGTGCAAGATGTGAGGTGATTCCCGACAAAAAAGCCACCCAATTATAGTACTATTTTATTAGTGAACCACCAAAAAGAAAATAGTGTTGTTATCTAGCCCTGAACGTCAGCAATTGAGTAGTAGCCAAAGAGCAGATCTGAAGCTAGCTTCGGCCAAATTAAGTGGTGTAAAGCGTCGTGACTTCCAAGCATCCATGTCAATTAAATATTGCCAAGGCAATGCGAGAATGACGGAAAGAATCTTTGGTTGGAGCCGAGAAACTGTGGCACTAGGATTAGCAGAGAAACGCATGGGAATTATCTGTGTGGGAGCACAAACAGGCTTTAGTGGGGCGAAAAAATGGGAAGAAAAACAACCGGAAGTTGCCGATTCACTAATCAAATTAGCAGAGTCGCATTCTCAACAAGATCCCACATTTGCGACAACCATTGCTTACACACGATTAACGGCAGCAGAAGCTCTGAAACAACTAGCCCAACAAGGTTTTCAACCAGAACAGTTGCCATCACTGAGTACAATGACAGAAGTTCTGAATCGAATGGACTATCGGCTCAGAAAAGTAGTCAAAGCAAAGCCTCAAAAAAAATCCCAGAAACCAATGATATTTTCGCCAACATCAACTCATATCAAAAACAGTTAGAATCTCCTAGAATCAAGCGATTAAGTATCGACTGCAAAGCGAAAGTTAATATCGGAAATCTAAGTCGAGGGGGGAAGACCAGAGGAGATAATCAAGCTGATGACCATGATATGGGCTGCGAAGAAAAATATACACCATGTGGAATTGTTGATGAAGATACCGGAGCTTTACAAATTAGTTTTGGTAGCTCTTCTAAAACAAGTGATTTTATTGCAGACACACTACAGGAATGGTGGAATATGCTTTTGCCTGAGCAGCAGCAGGATATTGAACAGATTCAAATCAAGGTGGATAATGGCCCTGAAAGTAGTGGCGTGAGAACTCAATTCTTAAAACGGATGGTAGATTTTTCTGATGCAATTGGTAAATCTATTCACCTGATATATTATCCGCCCTATCACAGTAAGTATAACCCCATTGAAAGATGCTGGGGAGTTTTAGAAAAACATTGGAATGGAGCAAAATTAATAAGTGTATCAGCGATGCTGGCATGGGCAGCAAGTATGACTTGGAAAGGCTTACATCCTATCATTCAATTAAATAGTAAGATTTATCAAAAAGGTATTTCACTTAATAAATCAGCAATGAAAGAGGTGGAAAAAAGATTAGAACGAAATCCACTACTCCCAAAATGGGACATTTTAATTCGTCCAGCCTAACTGGGTATATTCTTTGTCGGGAATCACCTTAGCACTTTACCATCAATCTCTACTACCGAACATTTGATGGGCTTTAAAGATAGTATTGCCTACGGCAATAAAGATTTAGTCTTAGTTGATAAAGATGTTATAAATCAGGCTGGTATAGTTATTCCTGGCCCCATACCA
>NZ_JANOJV010000194.1:0-7976 GCF_031418915.1 Chamaesiphon sp. VAR_48_metabat_135_sub
GCAATCGCACGTCTACAGATGTTCCAGGTACCGCAGCAGACATCAGCAAAACTCGCGGACTATGGTCGAATAAATCCCCCTCCTGCACCAACTCACCATCGACAAATACCTGCGCCACCTCCGCCCACCAAGTAAAAGCCAAACGACAAGACAAACTAGTCACAGGATAATCCTGTAAATTAGCAGGAATGACTAATTGCTGCGCTAACCAAATCTCCTGTTGCCCTCGCTCCCAGGCAATTTGACCTTTCTCATTTAAACTCACCCGATTCCATTGACTCGTGTCTGTATCTACATTGCTACTCCCCAGACACATCTGCCAATCAGTTAAAATATCGATCTGACTCAAACACCGCAACCTCTCAATCGCAATCAGGATAGAAGATACAAAACTTTGCTCGGAATCGTTCATAATTTCGCTAGAATCTTAGGATATTAAAAATAAGTCGTAATATAGTTACGAATCGAATTGATTAGCGGCGATCGATCTTACCTATGCAAACGCTGAAAATAATATAACAGCATAAGTATTTACACGATTAGAATTATCAAACCCTAGATACTGGGCAGTGCCAACCCTACAGCACTAAAGTACTTCGCCCAGTAATAGTAGGGCAACGCTTTCAACTTTCAACTTTCAACTTTCCACTAAATCCCCATGTCTGGAACTTACCAAAGCCGAGTCTTCACCTTTATTAACAAGCGAACCAATCGGTTTAAAGATACCTGTGCTAAAGGTTTGCGACATATCAAGGTAGCAGTAGTTTGGAGCGGTCAAATTTTACTCTATCCCCTCCATTTACTCGCACAAACAACCAAGATCTTCCAACCTCAACTCGCGGCACCGCCCTTACAAAGATCCCTTCCTCAGCCAGTTTCCGATATTAACATCGAACAGGCTCTAGATTTAGTCGCTGGGGCTGGATATCCGATTAAAATTGCCATGCGCGACTCGTTGACAGTTGACGACCGATCTATTATCGACGAAAATCTGTGGAATACAACTCATCTCGACACTGAGATCGAGGATTGGGAACTTACCCATAGCTCTCGCAGCTCTCATCAACTTACTCGTCCAAAACCAATTATTCGCGGACTTAGTTCGTTATTAATCGATCGACAATTAGTTTTGGTCAGTAACGAAAATGAGATTCTGAATCTGCTCACGCTCTCGCAACAGCAGGAGATTCGCCGCCGGATTGGTTGCGATTTAGCCGCTATTTGGGATCGATGGGATACACATAAATTATCACACAATCGTTCGCGCCAACAACTCTCCGCAAATCGACAATTATTACTCGATCGAGCAGATACAACTTCGCCGCAAGTAAACGATCGTAATTTATCATCCTCAAATTTATTCGAGCGATGGAACAATTGGCTGCAAAAAATCGCTCCCAAATCGACATCGGAAAATAGCTCGATCTCGCCAATATCGATCGATCGAATCGAACGAAAAGTTGCGCCTCAAATTGTCCCTGTCAACTACTTATCTACACCACAACCACCAAAGATAGATCAATTTTGGGAACTCCCACAACTCCCTCCCATCGTCGAAAATCTTTCACCTAGCCAGGAGCATCCAGTTCGAGACAAAATTGTCAAGCTCCAGCCAGATTGGCTCAAACAATGGTTGAATTACTATCGAGACTATCTATATATCCCCGCCGATGTCAACAGTCAAATCGTCCATCAGCCAGCAGAATTTCAATTAATTCCGATCGAACCAAGAACGGTAAAAGTCAAATCGAAACAAATCCATAAGC
The DNA here is from genome assembly GCF_031418915.1 of Chamaesiphon sp. VAR_48_metabat_135_sub. Taxonomy (NCBI): domain Bacteria; kingdom Bacillati; phylum Cyanobacteriota; class Cyanophyceae; order Gomontiellales; family Chamaesiphonaceae; genus Chamaesiphon; species Chamaesiphon sp. VAR_48_metabat_135_sub. The sequence continues at coordinate 1,767 of NZ_JANOJV010000194.1, forward strand.
AACAATCTCTAACTGAAGAAAATGCTGGTAAAATGTCTGTAAAATCAGTGCTAGATTTAGAGAGCAGTCAAGATTGGATTGAAGCAGATTCAGAAATAATTGGCTATAGTACATCGCCGATCGCTAAATTTCTGGCATGGCTCGATCGACTAATACTTAAAATCGAAAATTGGTCGATCGAAATCTGGAACACGATCGTAAATAAGCTTGCTAAAAATCGATAAAAATGATGTGATTTCTCATTATTTATTCTTTTCTCCAGAGCGACATTGATTCGATCGTTCTAGCTGGGTACTCTAAGTCTATTGAGTAATTGAGCCAAGAGTGTAGTGAAATCATCCATCACCCATCCCAGCCAGGTTATCGCTCGCAGCGACACAGCCGAGGCTTTATGTTATGAAATCCTTGGTGTTTTAGGCGAAGGGGGTAGCGGATTTACCTATCGCGCTCTCGATCCCAAAACGCAACAACTCGTCGCGCTCAAAGCTTTATCGCTACATCAGATTAATGACTGGAAAGCGATCGAATTATTCGAGCGAGAAGCTCAAGTATTGAGTACTCTCAATTGTGATGGTATTCCTAAATATATCGACTATTTTACAACAGATCTAGATGGCGATCTCTATTTTTATATCGTCCAAGAACTAGCACCAGGGAAAACCCTATTAGAATGGATTCGTGCTGGTTGGCGGGCGACTGAAGCTGAAGTTAAAACCATTACCATCCAAATTCTCGAAATATTAGTCTATCTCCACCGCCATCATCCCCCCATCGTCCATCGCGATCTCAAACCGAGTAACATTCTCAGAACTGAGGATGGCAAAATATCACTGGTAGATTTTGGTGCGGTACAACAAACTTATCACGATACCTTCCTGCGGGGCAGTACAGTCGTCGGTACTTACGGTTATATGGCTCCCGAACAATTTCGCGGACAAGCCGTACCTGTGACAGATCTATATGGGTTGGGTGCGACTATTTTACATCTACTCACTCATCGATCGCCAGCCGAAATTCCTCAAGATGGTTTGCGATTAAATTTTCGCGACAGATTGCAAGTATCGAGTAGTTTTGCTGACTGGTTGGAGCGGATGTTGGAGCCAGATGTGGCTAATAGATTTAGTTCGTCCACGAAGGCATTGGAAGTACTCAAAAATCCACCTAAATCGAAGTTTAAACCGACATTTAGTAAGTTCGATCGCACTGTAATTAGTGCGATCGGCTGCGTAGCACTTCTACTTATTTTTGGAATGTTAGATCGTTCTAAATACTACTGGTTAGGCATGGCAGGTTTTATATCTAACGAACCATTTAAAGTGATGTCCACAAAACCTAGTACCGCACAAATTCAAGCATATCTGGATCGCGGATTTGATGTTAATACTAAAGATGCAAATAATCATGCTCTCATCTATCATGCGATAAGTAACGATCTGCCGGAAATAGTGGCAATGTTAATCGAACGGGGTGCAGATACTAGCACCTCAGCCAATCTAATTCACCAACAAGAAGAAGAACTAAATAATATTCGACATCGGAAGAAAGTTACACGCTCGGCAAAAAATTTTGCTAACTCCAAATTTATAGAGACAGACATAAAAAATTTTGAAATAGAAGAGCAAAAACTGAGTAAAACTTATATTAACGGCATTGCATACTATGCAGTTAGACAAAATAAAATTGCCATTTTGGAGCTACTACTCAAGCGAGACATAAATCTCGATCGGACTTATCCAGACCATAACAAATTATCATTTTTACACTTAGCAAGTCTTCATCAAGATGGTGAAATAGTCAAGCTTTTACTCGATCGAGGTATCGATCCTAATGTTAAAGATAGCTTGGGCTGTACTCCATTACATACCGCGATTGTTCGCAATTTAATGCCATACAGACTCCCCTTATCTAGCTATGTCAATAACTTAGATCTGGCTGGCAATAATTCGATCTCCAAACAAGCAATTATTTACTTAGTTCGTGCTGGTGCAAAATCGGATACTCAGTGTAATCTTTCAGGACATAATGATTCTGAATTTGGTGGTTTGAATACAATTTCTAAACTAATTAATTCAAAAATAAATAATAGAAGTATTCGTGATTATACTTCGCCAGCTCAGTTGCTAGTCATATTTGATCTGACAGATATAAACCTCGATTCATTCGGAAGATCGAAGTAAATTCTAGTTTGTCAATTACAATTTGCAATTAGAAAATGCCAGTATTTTCCAGACACACTCAACTTTAAAATTATTTTAGAGAAATAAATCACCAATTAACAAGAGTCTAACACCTCTACCTAAAGGCAGACTATTTTCGCGACAGAATTGAATCCCTGTCCCAAAATTAATTTATTACTTATTACTTATTACTTAATCAAGATGGAACAGATCGGAGAAAATCTTAAAGATCGCTACGAAATCATCGATATATTAGGACAGGGTGGGATTGCAACTACTTATGCGGCTAAAGATTTAGAAACTGATGCAATCGTGGCAATTAAAGTTATGTTATTGCGTCGCGCTCAAGATTGGAAAGCAATCGAATTATTTGAGCGTGAAGCAAAGATACTAGCCCAATTAAACCATCCTGCAATTCCTAAATATCTAGATTACTTTCAGATCGATACCGATCGAGATCGCGAATTTTACATCGTCCAATCTTTAGCACCAGGAACACCATTATCGGTACTAATCGATCGAGGTTGGCAACCAGATGTAAAAGAAGTAGAACAGATTGCCGCTCAAATATTAGAAATACTCGCATATCTTCATCATCTTACTCCCCCAGTTATCCACCGCGATATTAAGCCCCAAAATTTAATTAAAAGTCTGGACGGAAAAATTTATCTCGTCGATTTTGGGGCAGTACAAGATACCTATCATCAAACCGTAACTGGTGGCAGTACAGTCGTAGGGACGTACGGCTATATGGCTCCCGAACAGTTTCGCGGACAGGCATTTTTGAGCACCGATTTATATGGATTAGCGACAACACTATTATTTTTATTGATACGGGAAGATCCGAGTAAATTACCCCACAAACAACTAAAGATTAACTTTAAATCGACAGTCAAATTACCACGTAAATTTGCCGATTGGCTCGATCGAATGCTCGAACCGATAGTCGAACAGCGATTCACCACTGCTGTTGAAGCTCTCGCAGTACTCCAAGGTTTGCAGGAACTCCCACCACCTGTAGCAAACAATCGTCCGCGTAAACCAAATGATAGCCCAATTCGGCTAATTGCTGATGAAACTCAATTAAATATTGATATTCCCCCAGTCAAATTTCGGACTACGGGCAGTCAGCAATTGGGTTTACTAGCGATATTAATGAATTTTATCATTGCGGTCTCAATTTACTTTATTACTACGCTATCTTTTTCGATCGAACTGTCCAGGTTGTGCTTATTTATCATGATTGGATTTGCATATATTGCTGCGGCATTCTGGATATTTGCATATGCCATCTACGGTAATTTTTCACGAGTGAAACTAGAAATATCTGGTAATCGCTTTCAACTCAAACATTGGTTGTTCGGAAATCTAGTTTATAATGCCACGGCTAATATTGAAAATATTAGTATCTATACAACTAGAAAAACCCTTTCGATCTTACCGTTCGATCGACAACGAGTCCGAATTAAGCTAATTGGTAAACCAAGTATATTTTTACCACTAATAAACTGCTTAATGCAGCAAATTTATCGATTTGGTATCTTTTTACCCCTAATCAAATTGATTCAAGATTATACTCGCAGTAATATTCTCAAAATTAATCTAGCCGATCGTCAATATGCTTTAGCACTACTATTAACAACCGCCGAACATCAGTGGTTGGCTAGCGAATCGAGCATATTTCTCGATCGAGCTTTGCGTCGTCAACAGATCTATCGAGCAGCATTAAAAGATGTTTAGAATTAATAATTTATAATTGATAATTACCTCTGTCGATTGAGAAAAAAATTGGATATTTTACCCTTGGAATTAAGGAGCAAGCCTATCGATCTGCCACTTTCCAGCCACTAATTGATAGCGTAATCGATCGTGTAACCGACTGGGACGACCTTGCCAAAATTCGATTTCCTGGGGGATAACCCTTACGCCACCCCAGTGAGGTGGCTTGGGAATAACGGCATCTTGGTATTCGGTTTCGAGTTGTTGCAATCTTTGTTCTAGTACAGATCGATCGTCGATAATCGTACTCTGCTCGGAAGCCCAAGCACCTAGTTGACTACTCGCTGGACGGCTGTGAAAATAGCCTGTGGCTTCTGCTTCTGAGACAAATTCTACTTTGCCCTCAATCCGCACTTGACGTTCTAAATCGCCCCACAGGAAGACTAGCGCGGCATAAGGACAGTTTTGGAGTTCGACACCTTTTTGACTATTGTAATTGGTATAGAATACAAACCCTCGATCGTCAAAATCTTTGAGCAACACAATTCGCGCCGAAGGTTTACCATCCGCCGTTACCGTCGCCACTGTCATCGCATTGGGTTCTAATATATCCGCCGCGACAGCTTGCTCGAACCACCGTTTAAACTGCTGATAAGGGTTTGCAACGACATCTGATTCTAGTAATCCAGCTTGGGTATAGTTTCGGCGTAAGTCAGAGATTTTAGTCATGGGGGTGTTGGGGTGTTGGGGTGTGGGGACTGGCAGAAGTATCGGGCATATTTCCTTTACCCTTTACCTACTATTGACTATCCACTATTCACCATCCACTATTGACTAATCTTCCTGTTCCAGAATTTTTTTAGCGGCTAGTAGCTGGTCTTTTTGGGCGGTAGTAATTTGAGGATAGGCGAGATTTAGCTGCTGGAGACGACTACAGATAATATCAGCTACAGCGAGGCGAGTAAACCACTTGCGATCGGCAGGAATGATATACCAGGGAGCGGCTTCTGTACTAGTATGGTTAAAGACATCTGTATAGGCAGCCTGATAATCATTCCAGTAAGCACGTTCGTTGAGATCGCCAGCACTAAATTTCCACTGTTTTTCAGGAGCATTAATCCGTTCTAAAAACCGTTTTTTTTGCTCGGCTTTGGAGACATGTAGAAAAAACTTGATAATTACAGTACCATTGTTAGTCAAATACCGTTCAAAGTCATTGATTTCTTGAAATCTTTGATGCCAAATATGCTGGAGATCTACCTGTGGTAAACTTTGCACTTTGAGTAGTTCGGGATGAACGCGGACAATTAATGTTTCCTCATAGTACGATCGATTAAAGATCCCAATCCGTCCCCGTTCGGGCAAACATTTGTGAATGCGCCATAAGTAATCATGGTCTAATTCTTCTACGGAAGGAGCCTGAAAACTAAACACTTGACAGCCTTGAGGATTTACGCCAGACATCACATGTTTAATCGTACTATCTTTTCCCGCTGCATCCATTGCCTGGAAAATAATTAAGACGGCAAATTTATTCTGGGCATAAAGAATATTTTGATATTCTGCCAATTGGCTAATACCCACAGCTAATTTAATTTGGGCGGACTCTTTATTCTCAAACTGTCCCGTAGCAGCAGGATCGTAATCCTTGAGATCGATCTTTTTCCCTGGTGGAACGATTGTATTTGGATCGGGCATTGCTTGTCTCCTGATGGCAATTTAGGGGTGAACTATCCAATATTCACTAAATTTAACTAGTTCTTAACTTTATTTTTTGAAGATAGCGGTTTACTGTTTGCCCTTGTCCTGATACATTGAGCGAATACTGGCTAATAAAATTAATAACTTATTCTCGTATTTTATGAAAGTCCTGGTGATTGGCGGTGATGGTTATTGTGGCTGGGCAACTGCGCTGTATCTGTCCAACCGAGGGTATGATGTTGGGATATTGGATAGTTTAGTCAGACGACATTGGGATTTAGAACTAGGCGTAGAAACACTTACACCGATATCTAGCATCCACCAACGGATTAAACGCTGGCAAGAATTGACAGGGAAAGAGATCGAATTATTTATCGGTGACATCAATAATTATGATTTTCTTCAGAAATCTTTACAAAAATTCCAACCAGCAGCTGTAGTCCATTTTGGCGAGCAGCGTTCGGCACCATTTTCGATGATCGACAGGGAGCACGCGGTACTCACCCAGGTAAATAATGTGGTGGGTAATCTCAACCTGCTGTATGCTTTGCGGGATGATTTCCCCGATTGTCATCTGGTAAAATTGGGGACGATGGGTGAATATGGTACGCCG
>NZ_JANOJV010000195.1:0-28425 GCF_031418915.1 Chamaesiphon sp. VAR_48_metabat_135_sub
GTAGCGATAGGGATGCGCCCGCTCCCAACTGGGGAAAGTATTGGTACTAAACCGCGAATGCACCAACGCCAACGCGCTCTCCATGTCTGGATCTTGGAGTTCGGGGAAATATTGCCCCACCTGCACGGGCATCAACATCCCTTTGTAAACGATCGTTCGCGCCGATATACTCGCCACATACCAATGTACATCTACATTCGCTGCCCTAATTGCGGTATGCGCCAGCTTGCGAATCACAAACAACTTCCGCTCGAACGCTAACTCATCCGCCAATTCCGGCGATTTAGCAATAAATACCTGCTGCATAAACGGCTCACTCGATCGAGCCGTCTCACCCAAAGAACTATTATCCGTTGGCACATCCCGCCAACCCAATACCTTCAAGCCTTCCGCCGCGACAACTTCCGCGAAGATCTGCCGACTCTTCGATCGAATCACCGGATCTGGCGATCCATACACCGCCCCGACTCCATACTCTCCCGCTGCGGGTAATTCAATCCCCTCAGCCGCCGCCACCTTCTGCATAAACTTGTGGGGCACCTGCATCAAAATCCCCGCGCCATCACCCGTATTTGTCTCGCACCCGCACGCGCCGCGATGATCGAGATTCACCAAAATTGTCAGTGCTTGCGCCACAATATCATGCGACTTCGCCCCTTTCATCTGCGCGATAAAACCGATACCGCAAGCATCGTGCTCAAACTGCGGATCGTATAAACCTTGTTTGACGGGGTGACTAGTGTTCATGGATTGAGGGTGTAAGAGTGATGGATTACCGTTGGTACGTTACACGAACGGGCTGGGGAGTAGAATGCACAATTAAGGCTAATTCTAGAGCCTACTATTTTCTAACGCATTTTCGCGCGCAGGGTAGCTACTGATACAAATATTTAACCTCAGCTTCTCCTGTCAGATTCGGGTGTGTTGGGTTTCGCCTTCATCTACACAGCCTATAGATCCTTAGATCCTACTTAACAAGCTGGGTAGAATGTCTTTAGAAGGGTATCAGGTATTGAAATAAACGCTATAGAAAATATATTCCTGAGTAACTCATTCTCCTCAATAACGATGATGTTTAATTTATTTGACTGGATTGATTATTCTATTAATAAAAACAAAGAGAAAGAGATACACTGCCTAAAACAGGGGGATATTATTTCCAATCGCTACAAAATAGAAAATAGATTATCTAGTTATCAACAGCAGTTAGATACAGATCCCTATTTAGCTATAGATTTAAAATCTCCAGAACACAAAAAAGTAGTGATAACTCTCCTGGAATTACCAACCATTAATCGAAAGATCCAAAAGGAGGCAAGCTCTTTTTTTAAGCAAGAGACAGACAAGTTAATTAGATTAAGTGAGAAAATAGATGTTGTCCCAAAATTTATTGATTTTCTTGAGGGAGAGGAATGTTTCTATGTTGCTACAGAATATATAGAAAGTACTGCTCTTTCTCAAGAATTATCTAGGCATCAATCATCTGAGGCAGAATCTGTCATCTTAATCAAAGAAATTCTGATGTCTTTGCAAATACTTCATCACAATAATGTTATTCATCAAAAAATCACACCACATCATATCATCCGACAATCTAAAGATGGTAAGTTATTATTCACATATTTTGGGGACTTAAAGAAAATACGTGAAATGAATCGATCCGAAAAAACAATGGGCAATCCTCATATTGTCCGTAGTCCATATTTATCACCAGATCTCTATGCAAATCAAGCCTGTTTTTCAAGCGATATTTATACGATTGGTGTAATTGGAATTAAAAAAATAACTGGACAAGGACTGTTTGACATAGGAGTTAACCATTCTAATGGAAAAACTTTATGGCGAGATCATTGTCAATGCAGCAATCGATTTGCTTTTGTTTTAGATAAGATGATTGAACACGATGTCAAGAATCGATATCAACATATTTGTGAAATCATGGAAGATATCAAACACAATTGGTGAGATTTATCCCTGTAGGTTGGATTGAGTCTAGAAACCCAATAATCTCAGTGTTTGAGGTTCGATCGATCGCTATTGAGGAGTATTTTTATATCCTGTTGGGATTATCGATCGATTACCTAATTCGAGAAACTCAACAATTTCAGTGTTTGAGGTTCGATCGATCGCCGTTGAGGAGTATGTTTATATCCTGTTGGAATGATCGATCGATTACCTATTTCGAGAAACCCGACAATTTCAGTGTTTGAGGTTCGATCTCTATTGAGGAGTATCTTTATACCCTGTTGGAATTATCGATCGATTAGCTACTTTGAGAAACCCAACAATTTCAGTGTTTGAGGTTCGATCGATCGTCATTGAGGAGCATATTTATATCCTGTCGGAATGATCGATCGATTACCTAGTTCGAGAAACCTGATAATTCTAGTGTTTGAGGTTCGATCGATCGGTATTGAGGAGTATCTTTATACCCTGTTGGAATTATCGATCGATTATCTACTTCGAGAAACCCGACAATTTCAGTGTTTGAGGTTCGATCGATCGCCATTGAGTAGCATTTTTATATCCTGTTGGAATGATCGATCGATTATTTTGGGTTTGGTCGATCATTGTTGATTCGATCGCAACAATATCTGTAATAATCATAAAACGTATTGACATCGTAAATACGTTTTGTTTATACTAGACACTATGAATGTGTACTTCGTGCTAAACGGCATTACTTTTGTATGGGACGAGAAAAAGGCGCGGATTAATCCCATAAATCACGATGGGATTACCTTTCAGCAAGCTGCTGAATCTTTCTTTGACCCATTTCTAGTTATCGTTGATGCCAGCCGTAACGAAGAAGCACGAGATGCTGTAATTGGGTTGGATGCTCGGTGGAATCTACTGTATGTAGTTCACATTGAGCGTGAAGAGAATGTCATTCGGATTATTTCGGCACGAAAAGCAACTCGTCAGGAGAGAGTACAGTATGAAGATTGAAGCACTAAAGCAGCGATTAGAACGAAATCGTCCCATGACTAGCGTGACGATCCGTATGCCCGAAGATGTTGTTGAAGACCTGAAAAAAGTTGCTCCATTATTGGGCTTTTCAGGTTATCAGCCGTTAATTCGTGCTTATATCGGTCAATGTTTGCGCCTCGATCTAGAACGATTTGAGAGCGAGACAGTGACAGCCTTAGTCGCAAGTTTAAAGCGTCGAGGTGTCAGTGATACAGTAATTGATGAAGCATTAAGTGAGGTCGTTCATGCTGAGTCTCATTAAATTGTGTCTAGTGGGATTTTCTCTCCGTAGGTTGGGTTGAGCTTCGGAACAAAACAATTCCAATGTTTGAGGCTCGATTCTCGTGCCGAGAGGCTAAGCCAACGATTGGTATTGAGGAGCATCTTTATATCCTGTTGAAATGGTCGATCGATTACCTACTTCGAGAAACCCGACAATTTCAGTGATTGAGGTTCGATCGATCGGTATTGAGGAGCATTTTTATATCCTGTCAAGATTATCGATCGATCTTTGGTGCGATGGTTTTGGGATCGATCGAGTGTTGATGGTTATCGATCGAATTTAAAGATCGATCTTGTTACAGATTCGTTGACAAAGCCTCTTATTCCGAGAATCGCAGTTGTTGAAGTTGTTCGTTGGCGAAGCCTTCCAATTCGGAAATCGTAAACCCAGTTACCTCAGCAACCACCTCCAAAGCTATGTTCTTACGTTGTTTCAGGACTATCTGGCAGTCGTTGGCGTAGCCTACCGGAGGTAATCGATAATGACAATCCCCATTCGCAAGAGTCCCATCAGTCGATCGAATAAACCCAAATCTTCCTGCTGCCATCCTTCCTTTCCTGGCTCACCAATGAACATCAAATCGATTTCTAAATCCTCATCATTACGAACTTGAATATTTTGCTGAGTATCACCCTTAGTTTTATACAATGATTGGATGTAGAACTTGAAAAATCTGTCGTGTTTGTATTGAGCCATTGAGTTTTATATATCTGTTCCCGATTTGATTAAACTTGTAACGCTTTCTTCTGTGCGCTCATCGACTCATGCGCCGTCCAAGGTTCCGGCACCATCATCATCATCGCATGGGGCACCTGCATCAAAATCCCCGCCCCATCTCCGGTATTCGTCTCGCAGCCGCACGCGCCACGATGATTACCTAACGGTAGGCTACGCCAACGAGATTCACCAAAATCGTCAGTGCTTGCGCCACAATCTCATGCGACCTCGCCCCTTTCATCTGCACGATAAAACCGATACCGCAAGCATCGTGCTCAAACTGCGGATCGTATAAACCTTGTTTGACGGGGTGAGTGGTGTTCAGGGATTGAGGGCGTAAGAGTGAAGGATTACCGTTGGTACGCTACGCGAACGGGCTGGGGAGTAGAATGCACAATTAAGGCTGATTCTAGAGCCTACTATTTTCTAACGCATTTTCGCGACTAGGGTAGCTACTGATACAAATATTTAACCTCTGTTTCTCCTGACGGAGCATCTGAGTTAAGTTTGTTGGGTTTCATTCTTCAACCCAACCTACAGATCCATACGACCCATCTATTGGGGATGTCGCTTGTCATAATTAAAGAATGTATTCAGTTGGCATCAAAATTAAAGTAAGATGAAGTCATTCAGTCGATGTGCTTAATCACTACATCATTAAGTTCCTGCGGTCGCACAATTTTTTATATATGTTGACTCTTCATCAAGTCACAAGCAGTCAGTTATCTGCACTCCTTGAGCAACCCAAACGTTCTGATATAGACGGGTTGCTACTTCCTAACAGTGAAGAAATTGCTCCTAGGTTCTGGATCGAGTTTGTTAATGATCGATTAAAGCAAGACCCCAAAAACTGTTTTTGGTGGTTCCCTCGGTCTATCGTAGTCGATCAGTTAATAGTTGGGATGATCGGATTTAAAAGTCCTCCAGACAGTAATGGATCGGTTGAAATTGGATATGGAATAGTGCCTTCTCAACAAGGACAAGGATTTGCGACTCAAGCTGTAGATTTGTTGCTTAGAGAGGGATTTTCAAAGGCTGAAATTCAAACGATTGTCGCTTGTACTGTGCCGATAGATTCAGCATCCGGGAGAGTTTTAGAGAAGAATCAATTTGTGAGAGACGGGAGTAAAATTGATCCAGAAGATGGTGAAGTCTGGGTTTGGCGAAGAGTGCGCTGAAGAAACTATACGAATCAAAGATCGCAGGATAACAACCTGCTTACACGCCGACCCCAGTTGAGTTGGTTGGTTGAAACCGAAAGTTGACTAGCGGCAGATGAAGCAGAACTCTGGTGAGATTTTTCTCTGGAGTGGGATTTCTCCCTGTAGGTTGGGTTGAAGCCCATGAAAGCCAACAATTTCAGTGTTTGAGGTTCGATCGATCGCCGTACTCTGTCGGAATGATCGATCGATTAGCTTGGGTTTGATCGATCGTTATTAACTCGATCGATCTTTGGTGCAATGGTTTTGGGATCGATCGATTACCATAGTCTTTCTACTGGATAAGACTCAAACGATCCATCAGCACTTATTAGTATTAACTCGCGCTCGATCGCTTGAGAGATGATGAGTCTGTCGAAAGGATCAAAGGTGATGTAGCGGTAATGTTAAATATCTATCTAGATCCAACCACTCGATCGGCAGAATTTCAATTTTGAGTTGGGCTAAAAGTTGATAAATATCCTCGATTACCTCCGGTAGGCTACGCCAACGAATGGTCAATTTTCAACTTTCCAATATTTAGCTTAATTGCGATTTCCCAAATACTAACTACACTAAAATTAAGCTGATTAGTATCGTCAGCTATAACGGATCTTACTCGTTGGCGAAGCCTCCGCTATGCGGAATCGCTCAACTGTGGATCGCCTTGAATCAGCCACAGAAATACGTGTGTATCCAGTAAAAACTGACCCATTACATATATTCCTGTAAATCATCTAAAGGCGCGTTAAAATCACCAGACATCCACACCTCCCCCTTCCAGATGCCGAAAGCATCTTTTCGATTGAGTGGGGGTGTTTGCACCAATTGATTATGCTTTGCAACCAAACCCTCAATGTAGTGCAGGGCTTCCTATTGCACCGACTCTGGTAGTCGCTGAATTTGTTCGAGGAGTGCTTGCTCCATACGATTATCAAGGGCAATAAAGACGTATTTCTATTTTAGCTCAAGTCTGTGAGAGCGCACTCATAAGTAGAATTTATCCCTGTTGGTTGGGTTGAAGCCCTCGAAATCTAACAATTCCAGTGTTTGAGGCTCGATCGTTGGCGTAGCCTACCGTTAGGTAATCGCTGTTGAGGAGCATCTTTATACACTGTCGAAATTAGAGATCGTGATATGATTATACTAGTCAGATCCAAACGATCGACGCTATATTTTTTCTAAACTACTTAGCTCCAGGATAAATTATGAGCGATCGAACAGTTACCGGAACGATCGATAAAAACGGTTTTGTTACTTTTGATGAGGAAGTAACAATCGCCGAGCCTCAAGCCGTTACCATAATTTTCAAGACTGGTATTGAAGCTAGTAAACCACTCAAAAATCAACAAGAGCTAACAGATAAAATCATTCAAGGCTTACACGAAGCAATTACAGGTAAAACAGTTGCGCTGTCAGCATTGTGGGACGAATTAGATGCAGACTGATGAGAATAAACCTGTCACGATCGTACTTAGCGAAATATTTTTAAAGGATATTAAAGATTTAGCCAAGTCCTATCGCTCTGTCAGAAAGGATTTATTGCCTTTGATTGAAAGATTGAGTAACGGCGAGATCGTTGGCGATAGAATTAAGGGATTCGATTATAGAATTTACAAGACAAGAGTAAAAAACAGCGACAATCAAAAAGGATCTAGTGGCGGGTATAGAGTTATTTACTACGTTCAAACAGTAGAATTTATCGTCCTGACAAATATCTATTCAAAATCAGATTACGAGAACATCGATGATAGTTTAATCGAAAAATCGATTCAGCAATACTTAGAGAACAATTTATAATGGCTATTAGTGAGATTTCTTCCCATAGGTTGGGTTGAGCGTAGAAACTAGATGACCTAATCGATTTCTACTGTGCAGTGGGATTACTTCATGAAATTTTCTTCCTTTGGCGACCCTTTTTGCGTGACCCAAAAGATGAAATGGTACTAGAGCTTGCAGTCAAAGCAGGCTGTGAGAGTATAATTACATATAAAACCCGTGACTTTGCAGGCGTTGAGCAGTTTGGTTTAAAGCTACTTCAGCCTTCAGAGTTTTTACGCTCGATCGGAAAACTGCCATGAGTATTGTTCAAGTTCAAATTCCTGACTCATTACATCAAAGTCTGTCCGATCTCGCTGGTCGTGATGGGATTTCTATCGATCAGTTTATATCTACTGCGATCGCGGAAAAGCTCTCAGCCTTGATGACAGAAAATTACCTCAAGGATAGAGCCAGAAGAGGCAACCGGACAAAGTATGAAGCAATCTTAGCAAAGGTTTCCGATGTAGAGCCAGAAGAATATGACAGAATACCGACTGTCTAATAAGCCCATTGCACGCTGACCGTATTGAGTGGAATTTCCCCATGTAGGTTGGGTTGAGAGCACCGCAAAAACCAACAATCCCAGTGTTTGAGGCTCGCTCGTTGGCAAAGCCTACCGGAGATAATCGCCATTGATGAGCATCTTTAATATCCTGTCAGAATTATTGATCGATTACCTACTTCGAGAAACCTGACAATTCCAGTGTTCGAGGCTCGATCGATCGGTATTCAGGAGTATCTTTATACTCTGTCGAAATGATCGATCAATTTTATGCCAAAAATAGTTTTGATGACAGATTGAAACGATCGCTTAATTTCTCAGCCTGAATAAGATCGATTGTTTACCATCGATAACTTCAAATACTCGATCGCTAGAACCAAATATACCAACTAAATCTCCTGGCTGAACATCGTTCGCATCCATTAAATGCAGTAGTCGGCTGTGGGGAGTCGATCGATTTTGAGATGGGTAATGTTCTGATTCAAACTTTTCAACTACGATGACAAACAGATCGATTAAGCGAAATTAGCTATACCGAAGCCCAGAGTAATTTAGGCGTTCTGCTTGATTGTGTAGCAGACACTAACGACACTATTATAGTCAAACGAGACGGCACCGATAAAAACGTCGCTCTCATCGCCGAAACAGACCTCAGCAGCCTCTTAGAAACAGTTTATCTACTGAGACTCCAGCCAACGCAACTAGATTGGATTGGGCGATCGATCGAGCCAAACAAAGAGATCTCCAAGGCTACCAACATTCAGATATAGAAAACCCATCGCAATCGATCTCCGCCTTATGTATCGAGATACTCAAACAACTGGGTGTGTTGGAGGCGTGTAAACCCCCTAGTCTCGATCGACCAAATCGTCGATAATACCTGGGTGTCGATCGAGGGGTGTTAAATCTCAATGGTTAAGATAAGTAATTTGCGTCGCTTGCTGATTTGTGGCTTGTTAGGGCTAGTATTAACTGGAGTGGTGAGTTGTCTAAAGTCCCCCAGTAGCAAAACACCACAGTTAGAATTTTGGACGATGCAACTTCAGCCAAAGTTTAATGATTATTTCAAAGATGCGATCAGTAAATTTGAAGTTGCCAATCCTGGAATTAAAGTCCACTGGGTAGATGTACCTTGGGGAGCCATGCAGGGCAAAATCCAAGCTGCAATGGGGGCGAAAACCGCTCCAGATGTCGTCAATCTCAATCCTGACTTTGCCATCCAACTAGCGGCTAGAAATGCTTGGTTGAATTTAGATTCGGTTTTAACTAAGGGCGAGAGCAAAGAGTATTTACCTAGTATTTGGCAAGCTGGCACCTTGGAAGGTAAAGCTTTTAGTTTTCCCTGGTATCTAACTACTAACGTTACTATCTACAATCAAGAACTATTAACTAAAGCAGGCGTGCTGCAACCGCCAACTACTTATCAAGAATTAGCCCAAGCCGCCAAACAAATTAAAGAAAAGACGGGTAAATATGCTTTATTTACTACCTTTGTACCTGAAGATAGCAACGATGTGCTCGAATCCCTCGTCCAAATGGGTGTGCAACTAATCGACAAACAGGGTAAGACTGCCTTTAATACCCCTGCGGGTAGAGCCGCCTTCCAATATTGGGTAGATCTCTATAAACAAGGCTTACTGCCCAAGGAAGCCCTGACTCAGGGACATCAACAGGGTATTCAACTCTATCAAGCAGGCGAAACAGCGATGCTCTCGGCGGGGGCACCGTTTATTGATACGATCGCTAAAAATGCCCCTCAAATTGCCAAAATCTCTGCTGTCGCGCCCCAAATATCGGGACAAACTGGTAAAAAAGGTGTAGCTGTAATGAATCTCGTTATTCCTCGCAGTAGCAAAATGTCTGACGCAGCCGTAAAATTTGCGCTGTTTATCACCAACGCCAGTAATCAAGTAGCATTTGCCCAAGCTTCAGATACATTGCCTTCAAATATCAAAGCAGTAGCAGATTATAAGAATAAACTAGAGAGTCATAACGATAAATCTGCCCTCGATCGAGGTAAATTAGTTAGTGCGGAGCAATTATCCCAGTCGGAGATCTTAATTCCCCCATTAAAAAATCTCAATGTGCTCAAGAAAGCAATTTATGAAAATCTCCAAGCTGCAATGTTGGGGGAGAAAACAGTCGAGCAAGCAGTAACAACTGCGGCGAGTGCTTGGGATGCAAACAAATAAGGACCTGTAGGGGCGGTTTTATTAATTAACCGCCATCTCCATCAAAATTTGCTGAGTGCTTTCCTCCTCAGTGCCAACTTGAGGACGACGTTGCTTGTAACTACCATCAGATTTCATATCCCAAGCTTGACGATTATCTGCCAACATAATACCTAAGATTTCTTGGAGATCTTTAGAGATTTCTGGATCTTCAATTGGCGTAATTACTTCTACCCGTCTGTCGAGATTTCTAGTCATCCAATCAGCACTACCAATGAATATTTTTGTATTGCCATCATTGTGAAAATAGTAGATGCGAGAATGTTCTAGAAATCTCCCAATAATACTGATAACCCTGATATTTTCACTAACACCTGGCAAGCCTGGACGCAAACAACACATGCCGCGAATAATTAGATCGATCGAAACTCCAGCCTGAGATGCACGATAGAGATTTGCGATCATTTTTGGATCGACTAAAGCATTCATTTTAGCGACAATTCGTCCGGTTTTACCTGCTTTACAATGATCGATTTCTTGTTGAACTAATCGATCGAATGATTCTCGTGAATTTACTGGTGAAACAATTAATTTTCGATAAGATCTTTGCAGAGAATAGCCTGTGAGATAGTTAAATAAATCTGTCAGATCTGCACCCAATTCGGGGCGACAGCTAAATAGCCCAACATCAGTATATACCTTGGAAGTTTTAGCATTATAGTTGCCAGTCCCAATGTGAACGTACCGCCGAATTTTGTCATCTTCACGGCGGACGACTAATACCACCTTGGTATGTGTTTTTAATCTAACTAATCCATATACGACATGAACGCCAGATTGCTCTAGTTTACGTGCTAAATTAATATTATTTTGCTCGTCAAATCTCGCTTTAAGTTCGATTAATACCGAAACTTGTTTGCCATTTTCGGCAGCTTTAATCAAAGCCTTGAGGATGTGAGAGTCTCCTGTCGTCCGGTAGAGAGTCATTTTGATTGCCAACACTTTTGTATCATTTGCCGCACAGTTAATGAACCGTTCTACTGTATCTGTAAATGATTGATATGGATGATGGACGAGAAAATCTTTTTGAGCAATTAAACTAAAAAAGTTACCACCATCTTCAACTGGTTTGATTCGGCGCAACGCAGCAGGTACGATCGCATTCCAGGGCGGATCTTTTAATTCAGGAACGGGGAGTGATAAAAAAGACATCACATCGCCCAAACCTAACATTCCACTAACTTCATAAATATCTGAACCTGTGACTTCTAGTTCTTCTTGCAACATCCGTCGAATCTGTTTTGGCATCGCGGCATCCACTTCAATTCTCACCACAGAGCCACCTTTACGCCGCTTCCGTAAGCCAGATTCGATCGCTAGAAGCAAATCGTCAGCTTCGTCTTCAGCCATACTAATATCGGCATTGCGTGTGACTCTAAAGGTATAGCAATCTTGGATATTCATCCCTGGAAAAAGGGATTCTAAATTGTGGGCGATTAACTGCTCTAAGGGAATTCCCGTCCAAATTTGGGAACGTTCTGGATAAGATTGCAGCGGGTTATTTGAGTCGATTACTTGTAGCTTTGTTGGTAAAACAATAAAGCGTGGTAAAACTTTTGGTACCTTAACTCTGGCAAATAATTCTTCACCTGTATCAGGATGTTTGATGACGACTGCGAGATTTAAACTTAGATTAGAAATATATGGGAATGGATGCCCAGGATCGACAGCTAATGGAGTAAGAACAGGGAATATTTGCTCTTCAAAATATGTTTGCAAATAGTTACATTGTTCCTGATTTAAGTCAAAATAATCTAATAAGTAAATACCTTGCTCGATCGTGGCTGGACGCAACACTGTTTCAAAATGTTGATGTTGTTTTGTCACTAGCTCCTGTACTCGTTCGCTGGCTACTGCTAATTGCTCGCTGGCGGTTCTACCATCTGGTGTTAACTGGCTGACTTTCGCCTCGATTTGTTGCTTAATTGCAGCAATTCTGACCATGAAAAACTCATCGAGATTCGAGCTAAAAATCCCCATAAATTTTAGTCGTTCCAGTAATGGCGTGCGCTCATCCATCGCCTCATGTAATACGCGAGCATTAAATTCTAACCACGTCAGTTCCCGACTTAAATAGTATTGAGGATCGGTGAGATCGATGTCTGATGGATTGGTGTTAGGTAATTTTGAGAAAGTCATGCTAGAGGTGTGGGGATGTGGGGGTGTAACGCAGTGGGGGTGTGGGGGTGTAACGCAGTGGGGGTGTTGGGGTGTTGGGGTGTGTTTCTTACCACCTTACTCCCATACCCCCCTACTCCCCCACTCCCTTTACGGTGGTACAGCCTACCCTCTACTCTCTAGCTGCACCAACAACTTGTGATAGTACAAATTTCCTAGAAAGTCTTGACATCGATTGAGCGGTGAGATACAATAGTACTAGTTAATTAGCTAAAGCAGTCAATTTTGACCCTAAACAGCAAATATATCAGTATTTAAGTTCTTTTCATTGAATATTTGGGCACAATTAGTCAGTAGTTGAGACAATCCCAAAACTCTACCTGCATAGCAGCGGGTTAGTTTTCATGCGTTCTTATCATTAAGGCAGATAGATTATGGCAATAGTAAAAGATAGTAAGACCCAAATTTTAACAGAACTCGATCGCATTTTAGCAGAGCAATATCGACCTGGGTCTAAGGTTGCTACCAAAGAAGAAGAAGCACAATTAGCCAAGAATAAGGAAATTGTTACTAAAGCGGCTAGTTATACCGTTGACACGATCGTCAAGGGGATGGCAGACTTACAGCTAGAATTTGGGAGTATTATCACTGGACTATCTGACACATTAAAAATTGAAGTTGAAAAATTAACTGAAGTCAAACAATCGATCGAAATCGAAACACAACATCGATCGGAGCTTCAACAGGTTAGGGTGGTAGCGGATGCATTGCACATCATTACTCAAGAGCATCAACAGAGCTTAAAAGCGATCGAACAGCAAGTAGCTACCGATCAAGAAAATCTTGAAAAAGAACAAGCAAACCTCCGTAAACAGTGGGAAAGAACCGATCGAGAATATAACGAACAGCAGGCAGAATTAGCAACGGTTGTTGCTAAAGAACGCCAGAAAGAGCAAGATGAATTTCAGTATAAAGTTACGCGAGATCGCCAGTTGCAGACTGATGTATATACTGAAACTAAACGCAATCAAGAGCAGGAGACCCAATCGCTCGATCGTGAGAAACAAAAACAGTGGAAAGAGCGTGAGAAGTTCTTAAAAGACAATCAAAAACTAGCCGATGAGAATACAGCTAAAGTTGCTGCATTCCCTGCTGAATTAGAAGAAGCAGTTAAAAAAGCGAGAGAAGATGCTATTAAGGAAACTAGTAGTAATGAAAAAGTTAAAGCTGACTTGGCTGAAAAGGAATGGGAAGGTAGCAAGCAAGGCTATGAGATGAAAGCTCAATCGTTAGAGCGAGTTATCGAACGTCAGAACGAACAAATTATTGCAATTACTGAACAGCTTCAAACGGTAATGAATCAAGCGCAATCTTTAGCGATGAAAGCTTTTGAAACTTCAGCTAAGATTAGCGAGAAAAATTAGATATTAATCGAGGTTTAAACAAGATTGTTGAACCTAAAGCCTAAAATCCAAAACCTAAAACCTAATTATGGCGACAAAACCAACAGATAAAAATACTAAAGCAGAAATCCTCACTGCTTACAACCAGCTTGCTGATGAAAAAAAGGCACTAGAAACTGAAGTCAAAAATATTCAAAAGCAAGCTGCTATAGCTACATCCGCTCCCACTGCAAAAGTAGTTAAAGACGAACCAAAAGCCCCCATGAATGCAGTATCTAGCCAAAATAAGGTCAACAACACCATTGCTAATTTAGACAGTCTCCAGCTCGGTTTTGGTGCAGCAGTTAGCGAATTATCGGAAAAGTTAACTACCGAGGCGGCGAAGTTAGCTGAGATTCGGGAAGGCGTAACCGCTGAGGTTACAGACTTGCAAACATTGCATGGTTTGGCAGTTGATGAAGATACATTTGAAGAACTAATTAATGGTTATGAAACTAGTTCCAAAGCTTTTGGGGAGGAATTAAGAGAGCGGCAAGAAGCTCATCAACAAGGAGTTCAAAGTCTAACGAAAGCGTGGAACAAAGAACAAGAACAAAATGGAATCACGGTGAAAGAGCGCGTCGAACTCGATCGCAAGAATAGCCAACGGGAAGTTCAAGAATACAAATATAATTTAGATCTACAACGCAAGATCGATCGAGAACAACATGAGCAACAACAAGCGGCTTTATATTACGAATTAGCTGAGGTGAAGGAAGTTCAAGAAAAAGTTTGGACGGAGCGAGAATCAGCTTTAGCCGATCGAGAAAAACTCTTCAATGAAGCTAAAGATAAGGTTGCTGCTTTCGTTCAAGATAAAGAAAAAGCGATCGAGAAAGCGAAAGGAGAAGGTAAAGGTATCGCAACTTGGCAAGCTAAAATAAAATCTGATTTATATAGCAAGGAAGTGGAAGGTCAAAAACGTTTCTATGAAGGTAGAATCGAATCATTGGAAGATACTATTAGCAACCAAGGCGAACGTCTAAATAGTCTCTCCAAACAACTGGAAGCAGCTCTAAAACAAGTCCAAGATCTAGCTGTCAAAGCGATCGAAGGTTCGGCAAATGCCAACTCTTATCAAACTCTAAAAGAGATTACGCTAGAGCAAGCTAAATCACAAGCTAAGACAAAATAATAGTTTAATCAACTTTGATTGCTACACAATTAAGATAGCGATCATTTAAGTAGGGGCAATTCATGAATTACCCCTACTTAAATGGTCGCTATATCTATCACCTAATTTATAATCTTTAATTGACGATCGATCTTGTGAATTTTTGTCAGCCAGATTGTTAATTCAGCAGGTGTCAATCGACGTTCTCCTGCCATTAATTGGAGCACAAAACGGAGATCGTCTGTGGGCGATTTCATCCGATCTTCCCAAGCAGAAATTAGTATTTGAGTTTCTACCAATCGCTCCTTCCCTAAACCTAATTTTTGTTGCCAGGATAATTGTTCTGCTCTGCCAATATTTTGGAGCACAAAATCACTACTATTGGCTTGGCGGAGTACTCCACCTAATGCTTGAATATAAGCTTCGCTATTGTCAAGTTCTGGTAATTTGGGAATGATAATCTTGCCAAACCGTCGATTTTGCTGCCAAACTAAGACGAGTATTCCCAACAAGAGATTGAGAAAAACAATAATAAGTGGGGTGCTAGCTAAGTAGCCGAAAGCATCACCGACATTATCTGTTTGCTCCTCTGGCAAGATTTTACCTGTTTTGGGATCGATTGCCAATTGCCGAGTTCGATCGATATAACCGTGGATGTACTCATCTACTAAGATTTGTTGTCGGTCTTTGGTAACAAGTTTGGCTAATAATTCATAATTAGGTCTAAAATCTTGATAGGCATTCGCTGCTAAATTGGGGGTAGTGGCAATAATAATTTGACCTTTTTCCAGTTTAAACTGAGTGATAATGCTACCAAATTTATCGTTTAAAATTGCTGTGCTGAATGTGTCGTTTGACAGCTCATTCTTGATAAAATTCGTCCTAAATCTTCGAGTAGTTTCAATTTTTACATTTCCCTGGGGACTCTCTAATTCTGTCCGAAATGGGATGTCCCATGCGGGGGCTGTTACGCCTAAAATAACAATCGTATTACCCTGACTTACCCATGCTTTCTGTAGATTGGTTAGATCGAATCGTTCTAACTTGGGATTGATTTGGAGGAGTGTTATACTCTCTCGATCTGCAAAGGTTTTGGTAAGTTGAGGAAATGATTTTTGCCATCGTTGGATGTTAATTCCGCGATCGAACATCATTTGATACCAAGCATTATAGCCATTAGCTGCAATACTATAACTCGATCCTGTCTGTCTACCATCCCCACTTGTTGCACTTACAATAGTTAATAACACGATCGCTATCGCTGCAACTAATCCCAACTGCCAATACTGCTTAAGTAACTTTTTAAAATCTGCCATGAATAACTAGTTAGGCTTTAGGTTTCAACTTTCAACTTCCAACTGATTCTCTATTTGTTGATAAGCTTGTTGACAGCGATTGAAATCGGCGATCGAAACCCGTTCATTGCCAAAGTGAAGTTGTTCGTGGATAGATACTAATATCTCGCCAATATCGATTGTGGGGACTGTTCTTAATAACCGAAGATATTCCCGATCCGTCCGACTAAATTGATGGGGAATGAGATTGGCATCATTTAATCGCTGCAGCATCGCCAAATATAGCCATCTACTCGCTTGAGTATAATCGCCATCACGCTGAAAATCTTGTGACTTAGCCAGTAATTCTGCGACTGTATATAACTTTTCTGAAGGTACATCTAACCCCAATTTTTGCGATCTATTTTCTGCCAGCCATCGTCGCCAGTAGGGATAGATAAAACGATAAACAAACCAGACTAGTAACCCAGCTAAAACAACCCAAGTTAGTCGAACTAATAATGGCCCCAACCAGGGTGGGAAAATATCGAGTTGTAAATCCCGATCGTCCGATCTTAGTTTTACCTCAATCCATTCCCCCAACTGCTGCTGAAGTTGCTCCAACTGCCATCGCCAACTCGTTTTCTCAGCCGAAACAGACATAATCCCCTATTCACTAATAAGCTAATTCCCAATCAGTCGATCGAGTCAATCTGATCTGGGCTAACGCTACAATCGTAGGAATAATCCGCCCATAATTAGTCGAGATCGATCGCCAGCCAAGATCTGCAAAAAACCAGCCCCACATAGCTGGTCCTAAAATAGTAAAAACACCGCGTACAGCCACCTGCTGGGTTGCTGACAGCATCATACCGCGTTTTGCCATATACATCGCGATATAACTTTGTAGTTGGCTGGTAGCGGCAATTCCACCCCGAATCAGCGTTTGCTTGGCAACTTCATAACTAGCAAAATGGAACGCAAATTGACGAGCAATTTGATGAAGAATTAATGGTTTGAGAACAGAATTAATCGCGATCGCGCTGCTGCCCTTTAAAATTAGTTTAATGGGATCGTGTTGGATATGTGCGGGCAAAGGTTGGTCGAAACGAGTATTTGCCAAGGATTTCTGGACTCTCACTGTTAGTGCATCTCGATCTCCAGCAGGTAACTTATGCCAGCTTTTACCCATTAAATACAAGAAAACTTCTGCTTCTAAATCCGTGGTACTAAGTTGACTAGAATAAGGAATTTTGAGATATCGACAGACTCGTACCAAAGCTTGACGGTAGCTCACGCCCTGAGTGCGTCCTTGCAAAACAGTGATCCCATCAGCGGCTAAAAATCGAAATCGATCCTCGATCGCATCTAACCAACTATCCCGATCCTGACTCTGAATCTCGACCAGATCGGGGGTACGAACATAGTCTAAGGGGTTGAACTTACGGCTAAAGAGAATCTTGGTCAATTGCAGCAATTCGTCTTCAGTAGCCAATTCTAAAGCCGTTCGTAACTCATCCAAAACAACTTCCTCCCTCGATCGTATTGCTCGCCCTGTCACTCTACAGTCTACCGCAACATCTCCGAAAACAGTGATTCCTCGATTTTAGGATGCGACCAGAAATTGTTACAATCAGACTAGATCGATCGATTATGCTAGTAAACACAACTCAAGTCAGTCATTTCAATCGTTTAGAGAAGTCGCTACCGCGAGAAGATCGGATCGCTGGTATAGTAGTTTGAATGCGGGATGTGGGAACGATCTGTATATAGCAGGAATCTCATTTCCAAAAATGCCGAACTTGCTTAGTTAGTTCATTACCCACAATTTAGTCTCGAAGATCCCGATTACCATGAGAGGGAGATCGAAAAACTTGACTCCGTCCGAAGGAATTTTCTATGAGTTCTGTACAATTCCCCAGCAATCAGCCTCCATCGCATCCAGAAGCTGTCAATAGACCTGCCAAGCCGATCAAACGGCCCAAAAGACCAGATCCGGCTGATTACCCACCCTTACCCCCGATGCTCCAACTGACGGGGAATACGCCAATTCCACCAGCGAGCGAGCCACTTCAATATCGGGCGATCGGTTTGATTTTAGGCAAATATGTACCCTCGATCGAAGAATTCAATCAGGGGGTAGTGTTGGCTGATGATGGTGCGACGATCGATGCTGTCATTCTCGGTCGCATCATGAGTCTGATCAAAAATCATTTAGACTTAGAAAAATCTCATCTTTGGGTCGTATACCCCCGCATTCGCAAGGAGGATAACAAACTCCACGCGCAAATTATGGGCATCTGGGACCCACAATTGGTAATTAAATCGGTCAGTAATTCAATTGATGCCGACAATCCGATTGCCACGTCGCCAGATGATGAAGCAGTTCCAAGCGCAGATAGCGCGGCTAGCATCGAGTCACTGTCAGATGTTCGGACGATTCCCTCGATCGAAACATTGGGCATCCCTGATAGTTATTTCTCAATTCGGGGCGAAGTCATCTATCAGTCGCGCGAGACCAAAGAAATCTTTGTAAAAATTCGCCAATCACCCAAGAAAAAAACCGAGGAGGAGCGATATTTCAAAATCCGATTAATTGGCGATCTGCCCCAAAAACTGGTCGGTAACTTTTGGGATTTTGATGTGGTGAGAGTTGACAACGATCTAGAGATCCGTAGCGGTCAATTCGTCGCTCCTCTTCGCGCTAAATTGCCTCGCAAAGGTGGCAGTAGACCTCCAGGTGATGCCGGAAGCCAAAAACCATTTAAGAAGCCCTGGGATGAGGAAAATGCTAGGGAATCGATGCCTCGAACTGAGGTAGATAAACCGAAGCCTGCACCAGTTAAACGTTCTCTCCCACCTAAGTTGGAGTTGCCAGAACAAGGATAGGTGTAGGGGAGTTGGGGAGTAAAAGGTCATAAAGGCTCTAACACACCCCTACCCCCTCACACCCCAACAACCCCTACCCTCTAATTCCTAACGACTAGTACAGAACACGGTGCTTCGCTAAAGACTTGACTGCTGATGGAGCCTTGGACGATCCTGCTCACTCCAGTGAGTCCGCGACAACCGATTGCAATCAAATCGCAATGATAGATATGTGCCAAGCGGAGAATTTCCGTCACGGGTTCGCCAGTGACGATTTCAATCTCGCTGTGACAAGGTAGCTGTTGTTGATAGAGTTGCAGTTGTTTCTCGACCTGTCGGTAGGGAATTTCCCGTGCATATTGATGTGGTAAGTCAGCCAAATCGAATTGGGAAGAATCATTGGCTAAAACATGACAGAGAATCACCTTACTTTCTGCCGATAGTTGTAAATTCTCGATCGCATCGATTACTTGTTGCGATCGAGCCGATTCGTCCAAAGCCACCAAAACAGTTCTTAAAATCATGATTTTAGCCTGCTAAACAGATCTGTCTGTCTTCTACCCCCGATCGTCTACTCTCTCCCAGGGAGCATCTTTCAACCGCAATCGGACGGACTCACCGTGTGAAAATAGTCCTTCAGCTTGGGTGAGAGCGGCAATCGCATTACCGACCTTATTGAGAGCTGTGGGCGAGTATTGGATCAGGCTGGAGTGTTTCATAAATGTCTCGACACCCAGAGCCGAAGCATAGCGGGCCGCACCAGAGGTGGGGAGGGTATGATTGGGGCCTGCAAGGTAGTCACCAACAGCTTCTGGAGTAGAATCACCCAGGAAAATTGCGCCTGCATGACGGATTTGATTCACCAACTCCCAAGGATCGTTAGTCTTTATTTCCAAATGTTCGGGGGCAAATTGATTTGATAGTTCGGTCGCAATTTCCAGCGTCTCAACCACCACAATCAGCCCATAATGGGCGATCGATTTCTCTGTCAAAGTCCGACGGGGATGATCCTGAAGTTGCTGTTCCACCGCAGACTGGACGGCTGTGGCTAATTGGCTATCGGTGGTAATCAAAATCGCCGCTGCCATTGGATCGTGTTCGGCTTGGGCTAATAAATCGGCGGCAACATGCACCGGATTGGCAGATCGATCGGCGATAATGAGGACTTCAGATGGTCCAGCCAGGGAATCGATTCCGACAGTCCCATAGACGAGCTTTTTGGCAAGGGTAACGTAGATATTACCAGGACCAGTAATCACATCAACCTTGGGGATGGTATCTGTACCATAGGCTAAAGCGGCGATCGATTGGGCACCACCAACTCGATAGATTTCTTCAACTCCCGCCACTTGAGCGGCGACCAGCACTGCCGGATGGAGAGCTTTATCCGCCCCTGGGGGAGTCACCATCGCAATCTGGGGCACGCCTGCTACTTTCGCCGGAATTGCATTCATCAGCACCGTGCTGGGGTAGCACGCGCGTCCTCCGGGGACATAAATCCCTGCTCGATCGACCGGATTGTAACGTTTGCCTAGCACAACATCATCCTCGCCAAATGTCACCCAGGATTTGGGTACCCGCTGGCGGTGAAAAGCTTCAATATTCTGGGCTGCGAGTTCGATCGCCTTGAGTAATTCCTTAGACACCTGTTGATACGCAGCATCTAATTCGGCACCACTAACCCGCAACCGATCGACTGTCAGGGTTTGACCGTCAAATTCAGCCGTATAGTGTAGCAAAGCCTTGTCGCCCTGTCGTCTGACTGTTTGGACGATCTCGTTGACGGTGGCTTCTTTATGGACGATCGCATCGTCGTGAGTACGGGCACTGATTCGCTGCAACTCTTGTTGCGCTTCAGTCTGCTGAGTGATGATTCGCAGCATAGTTAAAAAATGTCAACGATCGGGAGGTGGAACGATGGAGGGTCAGAGGGACGGTCTATCCTTTGCGACCTCATATACTCTAATTTAACGCGATTTTCAGCAGGCGGGGAAACATCGATCTCTTCAAGTCGCACCGATCCAAACCTACACAAGTTATTCAATCCTCATTCCTAAGCACTCGATCGATCTAATCGCGGCGTAGCATCCAAACCAGTACACCTAAAACATTATCCACTGGTAATAGCGGATAATCAGTCAAATCGATCGATACTACTTGTCTTGTCAACTGCAAAAACCGCCAAACTGTCCCACTCGTCACCACCCCATAAATTGTCACCACTTTCATTAGTTGCCAGTTACTGGTGCAATATCTGAGTTTACCCATTGAGGCCGATCGAAACTTATACCACTCAATTTTTCTTACCGAACTTGCGCTGTAAGTCGGCAAGTGTTGCTGGCTGAGTTGATTCTTGCACTGGCTGGATTTTAGGTGATACTGGCGATTGTCTAACTGATGATGATTGGGGTTTATTGCTGCGTGCTATTGGTTGTGGGGATGGACGATTTCCTGTCGGTGTGGATACACCAGTTTTCATCGTTAGACTCACTCGCTTGAGTTGGACATTGACTTCTAGTACTTTTACCTTCACCACTTGTCCGACTTTGACAATCTGATTGGGATCGCTGACAAAGTTGTCGGATAATTGGGAGACATGCACCAATCCATCTTGATGCACCCCGACATCTACAAAGGCTCCAA
This sequence comes from Chamaesiphon sp. VAR_48_metabat_135_sub, assembly GCF_031418915.1. Taxonomy (NCBI): domain Bacteria; kingdom Bacillati; phylum Cyanobacteriota; class Cyanophyceae; order Gomontiellales; family Chamaesiphonaceae; genus Chamaesiphon; species Chamaesiphon sp. VAR_48_metabat_135_sub. The sequence continues at coordinate 21,183 of NZ_JANOJV010000195.1, forward strand.
AGTTCGCTACATTGGTCACGGTGCCCTCTAATTCCATCCCGAGGACTAAATCCTTGATTTCCTGAATTCCTGCCTTGAAGGTGGCATATTTAAACTCTGCACGGGGATCTCGTCCTGGTTTTTCGAGTTCGCTGATAATATCGCGGAGGGTGGGTTCGCCAACTGTTTCTGTAATGTATTTTTTTAGATCTACCCGTTTGAGTTCCGCGCCTAATTTCGTCGGCTCAGTCAGGGGAATATTTACATCTTTGGCGATTGTCGCCAGGATACTGTAGCTTTCTGGATGAACTGCGGTGTTGTCGAGGGGATTTTCACCGCCACGGATGCGAAGAAATCCGGCGGCTTGTTCGTAAGCTTTTGGCCCTAATTTGGCGACTTTGAGTAGTTGTTTGCGGTTTTTAAAAGCTCCGTGCTCGTTCCGATAGGCGATGATATTGTTAGCAACTGCGGGACTTAAACCGGATACAAATGTTAGTAGTTCTTTGGACGCGGTATTTAGATCTACGCCGACATAGTTAACGCAACTTTCGACGGTATCATCGAGTTTTTTTCGTAAGAGTTTTTGATCGACATCGTGCTGATATTGTCCGACACCAATTGATTTAGGATCGATCTTCACGAGTTCAGCAAGCGGATCTTGCAAGCGTCGTCCGATACTAATTGCACCGCGCACGGTAATATCTAAATCGGGAAATTCAGAGATAGCAACATCACTCGCTGAATAAATCGAAGCACCTGATTCATTCACCATTACTTTAATCGGTTTCGGTTCGACATCTGCCAAAAGTTCGATCACAAATTGATCTGTTTCGCGTCCGGCGGTACCATTACCGATCGCGATTAATTGGATGTTATACTTTTTGATGAATTGTTTAACTGTATTCGCCGCCTGTTGACGTTGATTGGCGGCTTGGTGAGGGAAAACTGCTTCATAAGCCAGGTACTTACCCGTCTCCGATAATACCGCAACTTTACAACCACTGCGAAATCCAGGATCGATCGCCAGTGTCGGTTTCATTCCCGCTGGAGCAGATAATAATAGTTCGCGTAAATTGGTTTCAAAGTTAGAAATCGAGCCGATATCTGCTTGCAATTTGCACTCAGCGCGTACCTCATTCACTAACGATGTTTTCATCAACCGATTGAAAGCATCCTTGAGCATCCCTTGATAAAACTGCTGCAACGCAGGTATTTTAGTCTTAATCTCTTGTCGAGCTAAATACTCACAAACATCATCTTCATCAAACTCTAATTCTAGCTTAATAACTTTCTCAGCTTCGCCTCTAAATAAGGCGAGTAAGTTGTGTGGGGCAACTTTGCTAATTGATACGGCATATTTCCGATACATCTCATATTTAGTCGAACCCTCCTCGACATCATCTTTAATACTCGAAACAAATCCACCTTCTGACTGAATATACTCGCGAATATAAGCACGTAAATTAGCCTTGTCAGCAGTTGATTCAGCAATAATATCAGAAGCTCCTGCTAGAGCTTCGGTGGCTGTCTTGACACCTTTTTCTTCATCAATATATTTCGCTGCTTCTAGATCTAAATCTACAGATTGAGCAGTTGGTAAATTGAGCGAACGAATCAACTCAGCCAGTGGTTCTAATCCCTTCTCCTTGGCGATTGTTGCTCTAGTACGTCGCTTAGGTTTGTAGGGTAGATATAAATCTTCTAATTCAGTCTTTAATAAACAATTCTCGATCTTGGTACGCAATTCTGGGGTGAGTTTAGCTTGAGACTCGATCGAGCTAATAATACTCTCTTTCCGCGCTGCTAATTCAGTTAAATAAGTAAATCTTTCTTCCAGTTCCCGCAACATGATTTCATTCATCTCATCGGTACGCTCTTTGCGATACCTAGCAATAAATGGAATCGTTGCGCCCTCTGCAAATAAATCTAAAACGTTTTGAACGATATTTGGATTTAAGTCTAGTTCTGTAGCAATTTGAGCACGGATGTCTAACATAGAAAATTATTAATTCAGTTGATTTAATCTTTGAGAATTCAAGGAGCTATTATGGCAGCGAATCTATTCGATCGACAGAATACAACAGCTCTCCATGTTCCAGCACATATTTTACCGGAATTTTAGGATTATTAATATCTTTATCACCAGAATTATGCCATTTCTCCGACTATTTCGTGTAAAAACATTCCAAATCGCTGGGTGTCAGTTTATAAATAGAGACTAAATTAATTTCCCTGTAAATAGCAAAGATCTAATCTACTTGACGATATTTATCAATGATCCGAGGATTGATGTGATGATGAGTAGAAAAGCTTTTCGTGAGAGCTATATTTACTGATTTTAACTCATATTCATTCCCATCAGTATCCTTGGCATCATTCCCCACTCTCCCTGGTAGAACCTTTAATCCTGTTACCAGCAATACTTGAAGAATTTTGCCACCATTATCTTGGAAAATATCATTAATGCCATGTTTGGCTGCAAGTTCTTGATATTTTTGGATGTATGGAAATAAATCGTCAAGAATTATCTTATCTGGGTGAGGTATCATTCTAGCTCTTCTTTAAGAAGTTCGATGATGTCAATCTCCAAAGCCTTGGCAAGACGTTCTATATTATCAATAGAGATATTGCGTTCGCCACGTTCTACCGAACCCACATAGGTACGATGCAAGCCTGCGCTGTCAGCCAGCTCCTCTTGCGATAAACCCTTTACCTGACGGATTTGCCGTAACCTAGACGCAAAGACTTTCCTAGCATCAGACACCACAGTTTTTATAGATTGACATCACGTCTATAATTAACTAGTTGATGACTATGAGTCTACAGACTATAAGTAGCATTTAAGAATAAGCCATGCCCTTAACCCAAATTCGTGTTCCAGTCAGTATCGATAAATTTACTCATCCACCAGCATATTTTACCGATTTGGGAGCGGCATTTTGTGGCGATTCGCTGGAGCTATTAAATCAGTTACCAGATGAGAGCATCAACTTAGTTTTAACTAGCCCTCCTTTCGCACTCCAAAGGGAGAAAGAGTATGGAAATAAGGATGCAAATGAGTATGTTGAATGGCTGGCTGAATTTGCGAGATTAGTATATCAGAAACTAAAACCTGATGGTAGTTTCGTTCTCGATTTAGGCGGTACTTATGAAAAAGGCAAGCCAGTTAGAAGTCTTTATAATTTTAGAGTACCAATTTACTTTTGTGATGAAATTGGCTTCTTCTTAGCTGAAGATTTTTATTGGTTTAATCCTTCAAAAATACTTAGTCCGATTGAGTGGGTGAATAAAAGAAAAATCAGAGCAAAAGATTCCGTAAATACAGTCTGGTGGTTTAGTAAATCAGAATTTCCGAAAGCAGACGTAAGTAAAGTTCTAACGCCATATAGTCCGAGAATGAAACAACTACTGAAAGATCCAGATAAGTTTTACGATCCCAAAAAACGTCCATCGGGACATGATATCGGCAAGACATTTGCAAAAGATAATGGTGGATCGATTCCTTCAAATCTATTACAGATAGCTAACTCAGAATCTAATGGACAATATTTAAGAGGCTGTAAATCTTTAGGAATTAAAGCACATCCTGCACGTTTTCCAACTAAGCTGCCAGAATTTTTTATTCGCTTTTAACAGATCCAGGCGATCTGGTCGTCGATATATTTTCTGGTTCTAATACTACTGGATTTGTTGCTGAAGCAGAAGGTCGTAATTGGTTAGCTTTTGAAAAATATATTCAATATATCGCTGCATCTTCCTTTCGATTCATGGATGAAAATGTAGATGAAGAGATGCTAAGTTTATTTTATGAGAAGGTACTGCGCGGAGAATCAGTAGAAATTATTCCGACTGCAACGCAGCTCAGTTTTTTTGAGACAGCTAATTAAACACGAAAAAAGTAAGATCTACAATGAATTTATTTGAGAGATTGAAGGGAGATAACACAAAATTACCACCGAAGCATTCAATTAGAGCAATTTTAGTAGCTTGGCTGGGTGGCTTTTTGGCTATTAGTGCGGTCACATTACTATCGAATACGTTTTCGACAGCACTTGTATTAGGTTCTTTTGGAGCCTCTTGTGTTTTGATTTTTGGGTTTCCTGATGTGCCATTTTCACAACCTCGAAATGTCATTGGTGGACACTTTCTAAGTTCTTTCATTGGTTTGCTCTGTTTGACGCTTTTTGGGGCGACTTGGTGGTCTGTATCGATCTCAGTTGGTACTTCTATTGCGATGATGATGCTCACCCGTACGACTCATCCACCCGCAGGTTCAAATCCAGTTATTATTTATTTGCTCAAACCAGCATGGAGTTTTCTGCTATTTCCGACTCTGTTTGGTGCGATTGTTTTAGTATTTATTGCCGTTATTTATAATAACTTAGCAAACGATGGCAAATATCCAAAGTATTGGTAGTCGTCTAGGTTGGACGCTTCTGCTGATGACTATCAGTCTACAGACCATAAGTAGCATCTGCCGAACAGCGATGTCTTAAATTAAAGTTAAGATTTGCTAGATTTAGCAAGCTTCTGTTATATTTGTTTACATACAACTTAACAAATCTTAATTAAACTAATTTATTCCCCGTCAAATTAGTACCCCCGATTCTCCAAGGGACAGGCTGCGCCAACGACTTAGCAATTCCACACTTACTGGCTAAAACCCGCGCGTGGCAAGCAAAAGCTTTCGCCGCCATCTCGATATGCCTGTGTACTTTTTAAATCATGTTTTACCCCCAACTTACAAATGCGAAGGATCTACTGCAACAGTACGATCGAGGCTACCGCGATTTTAGGCGGAGCAAGCTGCAATCGATCGATCTGAGCGAATGTTGCCTCAGCGGGATCGATTTGACTCGATCTGAACTGAATGATAGTAATTTAGCTCACGCCAATCTTCAGGGTGCAAATCTGACGGAAGCAGTATTTGTTAAAGCGATGTTGTGGCGTGTCGATCTGCGTCAAGCGCGGCTGACGGGAAGTAGAGGCGATCGAGCGATGTTGATTCGGGCTAATCTGAGTAGAGCGACTTGCGATCGAGCCGTTTTGCACAGAGCCGATTTGCGGTTAGCAGACTTGGAGTTTACAGATTTGAGTCAAACCGATTTATCAGGGGCAAATCTGAGTTATGCCAATCTCACGGGGGCAAATTTAGCTGGAGCGAATCTGAGCTACGCTAATCTGACAGGGGCGAATTTAACGAATGCGAATCTCAGCCGCACCCAATTAGATCGGGCAATTGTGGCTAATATCTGTTGGGAGGGAAGCATTGTAGACGATTTGGATTCGAGTCGAGTGAGTTGGCAAGATCGAGCGAATCGAGACTCCGCGCAAATCGTGACTAGTTTTCCTCAACAGGTACATGGCGAATGAAAAATTCTAACTCTCTGCTACCCGAATTACTCCAGTTATTTCCCGAACTTAGGGCGCAAGTTTATTTTAAGGCAACCTTAACCGCCATTTCCCACGCGATGGAAGATTTGGTATTAGCCGGAACTGAGCAGCCTTTAGTAATTGCCAATTTCCAGCAAGAACGCTATTATCGTCAGGAAGCTGGGCGATATCAACGGATTGCCCAGCTTACAGATCGAGTCTACGTCTTAGCCGCGCCCGAAACCGATTTCGCTTCCGCACCAGCACCGTTTGCGACGGTTGGATTAGAGCAAACCGATGAACTAGCTCAGGAGTGGCATTTAGCCATTGTCGGTGAAAATTATAGTGCTTGTCTGATTTGTCGAGAATATGCTGCCCCTGTCGGCACGATCGATCTCGATTCAGCCCGCCAGTTTAGAGGGTTTTGGACATTCGATCCGGCTGTCAGTCGTCAAGCCGCAGCCATACTACTCAAGCGAATTGGGGATTATCGTCCCGATTTAGCCAGTCAAATCGATCGCGAAAAACAGCGGGGGCTAGCCGAAAATCTGCCGCTCCAATCGGCTGCATCACTATCGACTGAGTTGTTTGTAAATCGACTTGTGACGTATCTCCAAGCCAGCCAATATCGACAGGTGAAAGCCTATCAGCGGATTGTGGGGCAGGAGCGACAGGAACGGTTAATTAATCGGTTTACCACCACGATTCGCCAATCGCTAACGATCGACGATATCTTAGCCGTGACAATCCGCGAAGTTTCCCAGTTATTCCGGCAATGTCGCTGTCTATTATCTCGATCTCCGCAAGGGTTAGCGGAATTAGCCTCAACTAAATATTTGGCAAGTCATCCGCATTTTCAACCGCTGCTGAATCAGGGACAAATTGTCTCGATCGCAGATGTCAGCCAGGATTCAGGCATTCAATCTCATCCAGATCTCCAGGTACAATTAGCCCGATTACAGATCGAGGCTTGTTTATTGGTGCCGATTTTCGTCGGTGCAGGTGGGCAAAATGAACAGCGACAGCAATGTTTGGGCGTATTAGAACTACATCGATCCAATCCGTATTTATGGTCACTCGCCGATCGAGATTTACTCAGATCGATCGCCGAGCGCGTCGGGATCGAACTGTTACAGGCAGAGGCTTTCATCAATCTTAAACAGATGAATCAGCAGCTAGCCGCGATCAAACAAACTCAAAATAACCTGATTGCCATTGTCGGGCACGAGTTACGCACGCCCCTATCGACAATTCAGGTGTGTCTAGAAAGCCTAGATGCCGAACCTGATATGCCCGCAAAATATCAACAGTCGATGGTAGAAATCGCCCTGACTGATTCCGCTAGGTTGCGGAAATTGATCGAAGATTTCTTGTTGCTCTCGCGCCTAGAAAGCAATCTTACCACCTGGCAAATGGAACCCGTCGATCTAGCTGATTCGCTCTCGATCGCTGTCAGTAACCTCCAAGCAGCCTCCCAGCCACGAGATCTACCCTCGATCGTCATGAATCTTTCACCTGCGCTACCGCCGATAATTGCCGACAATGAAGCCTTATTTCAACTGTTTAGCAAGCTGTTGGATAATGCCTGTAAATTCACACCCGCCACAGGTACAATTACCGTCAAAATCGGCGAAGTAACTACAGCCGAAATTCCCCCACAACCGATGCTAGAAGTCGAAATTGCCGATACAGGCTGCGGGATCGAACCCGATCGATTAGAGACAATATTCGACAGGTTTCATCAAGAAGAAGGCTTTCTGCGCCGAGCTGTCGGCGGCGCAGGTTTGGGGCTATCAATCTGTCGGCAATTAGTCCGCCAATTAGGCGGACAGATTTGGGCAACTTCTCTAGGGAAGGGGCAAGGTAGTCAGTTTTATGTGACTTTACCTGT
>NZ_JANOJV010000196.1:0-12489 GCF_031418915.1 Chamaesiphon sp. VAR_48_metabat_135_sub
CTACCCCTTACCCCCAACCCCCAAATTATGGCCCCTAATAAAATTCTCATAGTTGAAGACTCACCCGTAGCAATGGAAGTATTGCAACGTCAATTTAAAAGCACTCCCGAAGTGGAAATTGTCGGTACGGCGCGGAATGGACAAGAAGCAATGGCGATGATTCCTCGACTCAATCCTACGGTGATCTGTACCGATTTCCACATGGACATAATGGATGGATTGGAATTCACCAAACAAGTAATGGCGAATTTCCCCCGTCCGATTCTCGTCCTCAGCAACTCAGTCAAATCAGATGACACCAAAAATGTCTTCGCACTGCTCCAAGCTGGAGCTTCCGATATTTTCCCCAAACCGCTAGGTGGTGAGTATGCTGAGTACGAAGCCCTCAAACAAAAAATCCTCTCTAAAATCAAACTACTCTCTGGAATGACTGTGAAAGCAAGACCGCTAAACTAGGGAATTGGGGGGTGGGTGTTGGGGTGTGGGGGTGTTGGGGTGTGGATGTGTTTCGCACTCCCGTACTCTCGTACTCCCCAACTCCCCTACCTTCTACCCTCTATCCCCTACCCCCTACAATGTCACCTATCAAAGTTTTCCTCGTTGAAGATTCCCTAATTGCGCTCGAATTACTCCAGCGTCTATTCAGAAGCACTTCAGAAGTTAAAGTAGTCGGTACGGCAAAGAATGGACAAGAGGCTTTAGAACTAATTCCAAAAGTCAATCCTGACGTGATTTGTACCGACCTACACATGGCACCGATCGATGGATTGGAACTTACCAAACAGGTAATGGAAAAATTCCCGCGACCGATTTTAGTGATTAGTAATTCAGTCCAGGAAGACGATACTAGGAATATCTTTGGATTACTTAAAGCAGGTGCCGTCGATATTTTCCCCAAACCCACGAGTGGGGACTATACCGAATATGAGCAAGTCAAGCATCGGCTTCTTGCTAAAATTAAAATGCTCTCTCATGTGACTGTCAAAGTCAGACCCGATCCTGCGACATTAACACCCAATATTGCTAGCACCAACATCCACAATCCTGGAACTCTAGGCGCGATCGCGATCGGTGCATCGACAGGTGGACCCCAAGCAATTCAGAAAATTATTACAGCACTCCCTCACAATCTCCCGATCCCAATTTTTTGTGCTCAACATATCGGGGACGGATTTTTGAATGGCTTAATTAGTTGGTTGAAAGAAGACTCCCAACTCACCATTAAAATCGCTCAAATTGGTGAAATGCCTGCACCAAGAACAGTCTATTTCGCACCGGAAAAATCGCATTTAGAATTTGATGCTCAGGGTCAATTTATCTATAGTAACTTTACGGCATCTACAGGGACTTGTCCCTCGATCGATGCATTATTTAGATCGGTAGCGCGGGTCTATGGTTGCTCTAGTGCGAGTATTCTGCTCACGGGGATGGGTACCGATGGAGTTGCGGGAACTGAATCTGTCAAAGCTGCTGGCGGGATGACGATCGCCCAAGACGAACAGAGTTGTCTGGTCTTTGGGATGTCCAAACTCGCAATCGCTTCAGGTGCTGTCGGACACGTTCTCAGTCTGTCAGAGATCGCACCTTTTTTGGTTAGCAAAATTGCGGTGAATTAGGAAATATTTGCAAGTTCCACTCTCAGGGAACAAAGGCCGGACTTTTGCGGTAGTACGGGCAAGTAGAGCACCTTTTCAAGAGAGCGGGGAGAGTGATTAGAAAAAGGTCTAAGATTAAACAGTTACTCCATTCGGCTAAAGATCGAAGCACTGAAATAGTGCAAGAGTTTTAAAATGAGAATTGCTGGATCGGTACCGATAAACCAGCCGAACCAGCAGAAGGATCGTAGACTAGATCTAGATCAACCCAAACTTACCCCGTTCATGTCTAGCGATCCTGATTACCTCCAAAAAATCCTCACTGCTGCTGTCTATGATGTAGCGATCGAATCACCGCTCGATCGCGCGCCCATCCTCTCGGAACGGCTGAAAAATCAGATTTTACTCAAACGGGAAGACATGCAACCAGTCTTCTCCTTCAAGCTCAGAGGTGCCTATAATAAGATGGCAAAACTCCCGCCAGAACTACTCGCACGCGGAGTCATTGCCGCTTCAGCAGGGAATCATGCTCAGGGTGTCGCCTTGGGGGCTAAACGGTTGGGTACTACTGCCACGATTGTGATGCCAGTTACGACCCCGCAAATGAAGGTAAATGCGGTCGCAGCTAGAGGCGGAGAAGTCATCTTATGGGGTGATACCTATGATGATGCTTATGCCCATGCCTGTCAGCTCGGGGCAGAGCGGGGTTTAACGTTTATTCATCCTTTTGACGATCCTGATGTCATTGCAGGACAGGGGACGATTGGCATGGAGATTCTGCGTCAATATCAGCAGCCGATTCAGGCGATTTTTGTGGCGATTGGCGGGGGTGGATTGATTGCGGGGATTGGGGCGTATGTGAAGCGGCTGTACCCTGAAACGAAGATTATTGGGGTGGAACCTGTCGATGCAGATGCCATGAGTCGATCGCTCAAAGCGGGAGAACGGGTTAAACTCGATCGAGTGGGTTTATTCGCCGATGGGGTGGCGGTGAAGGAAGTGGGAGTAGAAACCTTCCGCCTGTGTCAAAAGTATGTAGATGAGGTGATTTTAGTCGATACCGATGATATTTGTGCGGCAATTAAGGATGTGTTCGAGGATACTCGATCGATCTTAGAGCCTGCGGGTGCGCTGGCGATCGCGGGTGCGAAAGCTTATATCGAACGTGAGGGTATTCAGGACAAAACTCTGGTGGCTGTAGCTTGTGGCGCGAACATGAACTTCGATAGGCTGCGATTTGTCGCCGAACGCGCGGAAGTTGGCGAACGTCGGGAAGCAATTTTAGCAGTGACTATTCCCGAAGAGCGGGGGAGTTTTCGCCGCTTTTGTACCTGTTTGGGGACGCATAATCTGACCGAATTTAACTACCGGATGGCAAATACGACCCAAGCGCATATTTTTGTCGGCGTACAAGTCCAAAATCGGGCTGATACGGCAACTATTATTGCTAAATTAGAAGCTGAGGGTTTTAATACGCTCGATCTTACCGATGATGAGATGGCAAAGCTCCATCTGCGACACCTCGTTGGCGGACGTTCGCCTGTGGCGCAAGATGAACTCCTCTATCGGTTTGAATTTCCAGAACGCACTGGCGGACTGACGAAGTTCCTCAATAGTATGAATCCCGATTGGAATATCAGTCTATTTCACTATCGCAATCATGGTGCCGATTATGGCCGAATTTTAATCGGGATTGAGGTTCCCCCCTCTGAAATGAAAGAGTGGTATGATTTCCTCGATCGCACCCCATACCGTTATTGGGATGAACGCACTAATCCAGCTTATCAATTGTTTTTGAGTTAGGGATTCGGAATTCGGGTGTCGGGTGTTGGGTGTTGGGTGTTGGGTGTATACACAAGTTATCTAAGTTGCTGCGTAGTCCCGATTACCCCACCCCAACCCTCCCCTTATAAAGCGGATGCGCGTACTGTTCGGGTTCCCCGACAGTTTAGCGCACCAAGCAGGGGAGGGAGCAAAAGCCCCTTTACAAGAGGCTTTGGGGTGTCGGGATTTGGACGCAAGCGTCCTTTAAAAATTTTATCCCTCTACTCCCGAATCCCGAACCCCGAACCCCGAACCCCGAACCCCGAATCCTACAATTTCCCCCGCCACTGGGCGATCGAAGCTCGAACTTCAGAATGGTTAGAAACATTTTGGGGTACCATGACAGCAGTGTCGATCGCCAGTTGCCAATTTTTTTTGCTAGCGTAGCCGTGGGCGATGAGATATATTTCTTGAGACCACTGTTCGATCGACTGTTGGATTTCAGCAGCGGCGGCTGGTGTCGTCGGGGGGATTTTGCGAGCGGCTAAGATGGCGACATAGCGAGAAGTTGCATCACCTGGCTTGACAAAAAGCTTCACTTGTGATAGCTGAGAGGCTTGCTCTGTAGTGGTTTGGCGAGGGTCCTCTGTTGAATTATCGACTACAGGTCGGACGATCGATTCATTGCTCGAAGGTGACTGAGGTTTGAGCAAGTGAATCGCACCGCCACCAACAATTAGTGCTGTCAGGAGAAAACCAATTTTTGCCAAAGGGGACTGCTTTTTGCGCCGAGATGTCGGCTGAGATTTTCTGACGATCGCCCCAGTTCCCACTGTTTCCGGTGCGAAGACTACCACGCTGGGGGTGGGGGGTTTATAAGTTGCATAGCTATCATCTCGACCGAATGGGGGTGGCGTGGGCGGGGTATAGACTACTTCCGGTATCGTAGTCGCGATCGAGGATTGAGTAGTCGCCGAAAAAACTGGACGATAAGCCGAGACACCTGTCGGGACGATCGATAGGGGAGTTTGTAAGGGTTTCCAGTGGTGTTCGCTCAGTTCTGCCAATCGGCTAGTTAGATAATCATCGATGATGTCGAGATTGAGATCGGGATGATAATTTAGAGCCTCTAACAATGCGGTGGTAAATAATCCATGTCCCAATCCAGCATCTTCGTGGGATAGTTCATGACTTTGACAGGAGAGAAAAGTGGGAACTTGATATTCTTGAGCGAGTTTGGCGGTAACTCGACCAATTCCATTACCAAGAGATAGATGCTGAGAATGGTTAGCATCGAGAAAGACTAAAGCATTGACCCCAATCTCGCGAAACTGTTGGTATAGTTGGCGGATCGAGATACAAGTGTTGGGAATATCGTCTGGTTTACCATCGATCGGGACGAGATAATCTTCATCCTCAAAGCTCACACCACAGCCACTAAAAAAGAACCATAACAGATCCCCCGCATGGAGTTTATCCCAAGACCACTGCTTGATCCAACGGTTGATATTTTCGCGATCGGGATAAGTAGATTTATTCCCAGCCTTGGGTGAAGTATCGGTCAAAAGCAAACACTGGGACTGGTTCCAACCAGCCGCATCGATAAAAAACTGCTCTATTGACACCGCATCCGCCATTCCATAGCCTAGTGGTGGCAAAAACTGATATTGATTAATCCCGATCGAAATACACGCCTGAGTTGCCATATGAAGGTGAAGAATTAATATAGTGACAGATGCATAACGATCGTCAATTATCAAAGTGGAATTAGATCGATACTACTATTCTAGCAAGCGACCAGCGTTAACGTCAGTTTGACTACTTCCAGATTGAGGGGGGAGCGGGAAGTATGGGAGTGGGGGAGTATGGGAGTAACGGAGTAACGGAGTAACGGAGTAATAAACACCCAACACCCCAACACCCCAACACCCCAACACACCCTTAACCTTTCCCCAGTGAGTCTACATCTAATAAAAAGATCGATGGTCGATCTGGTTGGTCGATCGACATCGCACGGACACAGTGAATATTACTGTGCTGTCGATAGATGGCTGGGAGCGGTTGAAATGCTGAAAGCTGAATCGATTGGATACTCGGTGGTGAATCGATCGGCAATCCGATCTGTTCTTCGTCATTGAGATGGAGAATTAATAGATACTTCACGAGATCGGATTTGCGCGTAGAGACGATTTCACGATCTATCGGTTGAGTGGGTAGCAATGCCTGTTGTGACTTGCCAAAAATCTGATATCCCACATCGATAACAACCAATTCTCGACCTTGATAGGTAGTCAAACTGAATCCAGTATCATTGGGGTCTCCATACAGTCGTTGACCGAGCTTCTCCCCTGCTGCATCGAGCGTGGTAACTTTGTGAACTCGATCGAATGGGATGGCAAAAGTTTCAGCCCAGAGCTTGAACACGATCGAGCGTTGAGTTGCTTCTGTTTGCTGCGCCGCCAATCGCCGCGATCGCAACGGAGAGTAAATAGCCATAAGTGTTTTATCGATCGATATTACTATCTATAGTTCCACCACTGAGGGGAAAAGTTACCAAATTGACTTAAGTTGCTATTTTTAGGGAGATTTGGGATTCGCAGAGGTGACAAAACTTAAATATACCGAAAGATCCCCTTGCCACTTTCTGACACCCAACATCTGACACCCGAACCCCCCCCCTAAAAGCTATAACTGGCAATTTATTGTGAGCAAATGTGATTTTTTCGATCTCTGTGGGGAAAGATAAATAGGACAGACCTTAAATGCCAATTATCCATAAACGTATCCACCAACATTGTTGATATTTTCGAGCCTTATACATAAAGTCCACTAAGCTATGAGTTTGAGCCATGAACCAGGGTTCTAGCAGCGTTGCTGATACCGAAAGAACACTAAATCCCATTAAATTACTAGAACAGTTAGCTACTTCCCAGGCTAAAGGTTGTTTGCGGATCTCGTCTAATGACATTATTTGGCTGCTGTATTTTTACGAAGGTAAACTATTCTACGCCAATCACTCGCTCGAACCGATCGAACGGCTCGAACAACATCTGCGTCGAATTAGCCCAGTTATCTTGGCTAATCAGGTGTACACAGATTTGCGAGAACAGTTGAAAGAAGGTAGTTTAGAAGCCACTTATCCTAGTCTCGATTACCAAGCAATTCGCTGGCTGATCGCCCAAGGACACATTACCGAGCAAACTGCAGGGACATTAGTCAAGAGTATTACCAAAGAAGTACTGCAATCATATCTATTGCTGACTTCCGGTACTAGCGAATTGGTGGTACGGGAAACCTCTTTTCCGATTTGGTGGAGTGGCAATTTCCTGTTTGTTACCAAAGAGTGCCAAACAGAACTGCAAGCTTGGCAAGCATTGCAACCAGCAATTCAATCACCGTATCAACGACCCTATCTGATTAATGTCGAGCATCCATTGCTCACGCCAGAAGTTAAGGCAAAGTTGAGTAAAATTTTGATGGGATTTAGCTTTCGACAGTTGTCGTTGCTGCTCAAGCAAGATGAGCTGACAGTTGCTAATAACCTCCATCGGTTGATTAATAATAAGATTGTCGGTTTGCGTCCGCCGCAACCACCATTCGATCGACTACACAAATTCTATTACACCGCCGGAATTAATGATAAAGATCGCTTTGATGAGACGCAATCAGTCACAGCAACACTCGCTGCTGTTGCTGAGAAAACAGATGGGCTGGTACCAGCCACTGGAGACTTAATCGAACAAACTACCTACAAGATTGCTTGTGTGGATGATAGTCCGACAATTTTACGAGAAATCAATCGCTTTTTAGACGGCGATAGTTTCAAGGTATTTCCAATTATCGATTCGGGGACAGCCTTAATGAAGATTATTCGGATCAATCCTGACATCATTTTATTAGATGTGGGAATGCCGACGATCGATGGCTATAAGCTCTGTTCGATGTTGCGCAAACATCCAGCGTTTAAAAAGACTCCGATTGTGATGGTAACGGGAAATACAGGCATTATCGACAGGGCTAAAGCAAAAATGGCTGGCTCGACTGACTATATGACTAAACCTTTTACTCAAGCGGGGTTAATTGAAATGGTGTCCAGACATTTGATGGCAGAGCACAATTAGTGGAAAGCGAAAAGTGCTACTGGGCGGGTGACAAAGGCCTGTGGGGAACCCACAAAGGCGCACTCCGCAAGTGGAGCACCTTTTCAAGACAGTTGAAAGTGAATAGTCGATCTTTGATGACCAAGAACAATAAACACAGTTCAAATTAGATATTTAAAGGAAATTGAGAAAATGGTGAAGATTTTAATTGTTGAAGACACTCCCTCGGAAATGCAGCTAATGACTCTTTATCTTAAAGATAATGGCTATCAAGTTGTGTCTGCAGATAATGCTAAAGATGGGCTGAGTTTAGTTACTAAAGAAAAACCCGATATTGTCATTACTGATGTCGTGATGGAAGGGATGAACGGGTTTGAATTTTGCCGTACTTTGAAAAAGAATCCCGATACCGAACAAATTCCCGTAATTGCCTGTACCTCTCGCGGCCAAGATTTAGATAAATTGTGGGGCAAAAAACAAGGTGTCGATGTCTATGTCACAAAACCCTATTCTCAAGAGGACATTATTAACGCAGTTAAATCAGTATCTAATTAGTGAATGGTGAATGGTGAATGGTGGATAGTGGATCGCAAATTGCCATAAATTCCGACCCTATCCCCTATCCCCTATCCCCTATCCCCTATCCCCTATCCCCTATCCCCTCGATGAGTGTTACTGCATCCCCAACTAAACGATCGAACAAAACTACTGACGAGATGTTTCTGCGGTTTCAACTCGACAGCCAAACCAGTGCAGTGGTGCCGATGCTGCAAACCCAGGAAGCGATCGTGCTACCAGCGGGGAGAGTTTCGGTAATTCCCAATCTCCCATCACCAGTACTAGGTTTATTCAATCGGCGTAGTAGCTTGTTGTGGTTGGTCGATCTCCCTGAAATTCTGGGTTTAGAACCAATCGACAGACACGCCCATAGCTATGATATCGCGCTGCTCAAGGTCGGGCAAACACCCCTGGCTGTGGCAGTGAAGTCGATTCAAGGAGTAATCAGATTTGCCCGAGAACAGATTGAATCTCCAATTGGTAGTTTCAACCCAGCTTTTACCCCTTATTTAAGCGGCTGGATCTTACAGGAGAAAGAATTAATATTAGTGCTAGATCCTCAAGCAATTATTAATACAAAAGTTTTAAATAATTGAAATTTGAAAGTTTAAAGCGGAAATTAGGGCACCATTTTGTTAAGACAGCTCCCCGCTCTTTCTATGTGCTGAGAACAGATCCCAACCAACTAATTATATAAAATCACTTCATCTATCTTATGAATCAGTTTAACGAAATAACTCAATTCAACAATGCAGATCGTGCTGAATTAGCAACTAATTCAGTTAACTATACTTCAAAATGGGGTAAGCTGAGTGTCAAAACAAAAGTGACATTGCTAGCGATCGCCCTGGGATTGGGACCGATCGCCACAATTGGGACATTGAGCTATTCCCAGATTGATAACGCGCTGAGAGCGCAGACAGTCCAAACTCAAAAAACTCGTGCAGCAGCAATCGCCGACAAACTCAATCGCTTTGTGTTCGAGCGAAATGGTGACGTAGAAATTTTAGCAGCACAACCAATTTTCGCCAATCCAAAACTAGCAGCACTTACTCCTTCAGAGTCTAAAGATAGCCTCTTAAATCAATATGTCAATAGTTATCAAGTATATGATAGTATTGCGATTTTTGACATAACAGGTAAGTTGATCTCTCAGAGCAAAGGAGAATCATTAACCAAAATCAATCATCTTAAGCGTCAGTATTTTCAGGATGTTTTGAAAACAGGTAAAACAGTTATTTCATCACCAGAAGCCAGTAAATATACTGGTAAAATTTCTGTATTCTTTGCTGCTCCAATTAAAGATACTAGCACTGGTCAAATTGTTGGGGTAGTACGGACGAGAACACCTGTCGATCGATTAGCAGCACCGCTCAAAGATTTTCAATCCAAGCACGAAGACTACCATATTTCCGATAATCGGACAGGTAAGATCTTTATCAGTTCTAATGGGGATTATACCAATAAGACTGAGGATGCAGATTTAATTAAGGCACGGGAGACGGGGATGCTAATCGAGCATCAAGTCAAGTTCGATGGCAAGACTTCTGGGAATGTTAACGATCGCGGCGACCACGTTGAACTGCTGACGGCGGCTAACTTTGGTAAGCTCGATGGGATGCAACAGTTACCTTGGACGGTAGTCAGTGTCATCGATGAAGATGTGGCTTATGCTACTCTATCGGGATTATTAACGAACATTCTGATCGGAGCGGGTATCACCAGCTCATTGACATTTGGTTTGGCGGGTTTAATTGCTAATCGATCGACCAAAACGATCGAAGCAGCAGCTAGAGCGGTCGAAAAAATCGGTCAAGGTGACTTTAATAGTCGGGTAGAAGTCACTAGTGAAGATGAAATTGGCAAATTGGGTGGCAACATCAACCTGATGGCAAACCAGATTCAAGGACTATTGATGGAACAATCCGAGCAAACCAAGCGGACGGAATTGTATGCAGAAATCTCCCGCGCACGGACATTGACAGATCTAGAATCACCATTGTCTCAAGTCCTGCTCGAAGCCAGAGAAATCCTCAAAGTCGATCGATTGGTTGTCTATCGGTTTATGGCTGACAATCGCGGTTATATTGCGGGGGAGTCATATGGAGCTGGCAGTTACAGTGCGATTAAAGAACAGGTTAACGACCCCTGTATTCCTGAAGAGTTGCTCTCAGCCTATGCCAAAGGGCGAACGATGTCCAATGATGATGTCAGCGATAGCAACTATCATGCCGATCACAAAGATTTATTAGCTCGGCTCAATATCAAAGCAAATCTGATCGTGCCGATCGTCCAAAATGGTAACTTACTGGGACTATTAATCGCTCACCATTGCCAATATACTCATGCTTGGCAAGAGTGGGAAACGATCTATCTCAATAAATTTGCCGAACAAATCGGCATCTCCCTCAGTGGTTTCACCATCTCCGAACGCGGACAACTCGACGCGACCAGACAGAGAGATAAAGCCGTCCGCGAACAATTGCTATCGAGTATTTCCCGCGCTCAAACGACCCAGGAAATGGCAACACCTCTAGCCTATATTCTCGAAGAAAGTCGTGCCAAACTTAAAGCCGATCGAGTGGTCATCTATCGCTTTTTCCCCAGCTTTGGCGGTCATATCGTTGGCGAAGCAGTTCTGCCAGGATTTGCCAATGCCTTGGGCGATCGAATTGAAGATGCTTGTATTCCCCAGGAGCTAATGGAGGCATACCGTAAGGGTCGCACTATTGCTACTGAAGATGTGATGGGTAGTGATTATCATCCAGATCACAAAAAATTACTGACCAAGCTCCAAATCAAATCCAATCTTGTCGTGCCGATTCTCCAAGGTACCAACTTGCTGGGATTGATGGTGGCACACCACTGTGGCAATATCCATCAGTGGCAAGAATGGGAAACTGAGTACCTGACTGAGTTCGCTTTACCAATTGCTTCCTGTTTGGGTGGTTATGCGGCGACCGAGCGGAGTAACTACGAAGCCGAACAGTCTCGCGAACGTGCCGAAAAATCTCAAAAAGAAAACGAAAGTCGCCAAAAAGAATTGCTGCGGTTATTGATGGAAATTGAAGGGGCTTCCGATGGTGACTTAACGGTTCGATCGGAAATCAGCGACGGGGAAATCGCGATCGTCGGTGACTTCTTTAACTCGATTATTGAAAGTCTCCGCGAAATTGTAACCACCGTGAAAAAAGCGGCTGGGGAAGTAAACGGCTCCGTTGGTGACAACGAATCCGAAGTTCGACTGCTAACTGATGCCGCAACCAAGCAAGCAGACCAAATTCAGCAGACTTTGGCAAAAATCGAAAAAGTTACCATTTCGATTCAATCGGTGGCAACAGATGCCCGTTTAGCTGCAAATGTCGCAACATCTGCGGCATCCACAGCCGAGATCGGCGGACAAGCAATGGATCGGACAGTTCAAAGTATTCTCCAACTGCGCGAAACCATCTCTGAAACTGCCAAGAAAGTAAAACGCCTGGGTGAATCTTCCCAACAGATTTCTAAAGTAACCGGATTGATCGACCAAATCGCCCTCCAAACCAACTTACTAGCGATTAACGCCAGTATTGAAGCAGCTCGGGCGGGTGAAGAAGGACGCGGTTTCGCAGTTGTAGCCGAAGAAGTTGGGGAACTAGCCGCCCAATCCGCCGCAGCAACCAAAGAAATCGAAAAAATCGTCGAAACCATTCAAAGAGAAACCAGTGCGGTAGCTCAAGCAATGGAACTCAGCACCACTCAGGTAGTTGAAGGTACCCAATCTGTCGAACAAACCAAAACCAGTTTGAAGCAGATTATCGAACTATCCAATCAAATGGATAGTTTCCTCAAATCGATTTCGACAGCGACGATCGATCAAGTGGAAACTTCCCAAGCAGTGAAAGTAGATATGGCAGCAGTCGCCCTGATTTCCGAACAGACCTCCGACTCTTCCAAACAAGTATCCACCTCACTCAAACAAACAGTTACCATCGCTCAAGCACTCCAGGCTTCGGTAGGTAAGTTTAAAGTTGATGACCGGAATTAGTGAATAGTGGATAGTGGATAGTGGATCGTGATTTAGTGGTTTAGCTCTGAATCAGGACGCAAGCGTCCTCATCTTGACTATTCACGATCCACTATTCACGATCCACGATCCACTACCCTCCTCCCAAAAGCATTCCGAAACCCAAACCACCGATGATTAACTCAGATAAAGAACAACAAGTCAAACTCCAATTTTTGGACGAAGCGACGGATTATTTGGATACCCTCGAATCGGGGCTGCTGGGACTGGGTACTGGTGCAGTTGCTGACAAGCAGTTGGATGGACTCCTGCGGGCGGCACACTCGATCAAGGGTGGTGCGGCGATGATGGGTTACAAGACGCTCGCGGGTCTTGGCCACCATCTGGAGGATTATTTCAAGATTATTCAGTATGGCAAGGCGGCTGCGCCCGATGCTCAAATCGAGCAGCTAATGCTGGCGACAGT